>CAYLYN010000113.1:0-11282 GCA_964387565.1 uncultured Rikenellaceae bacterium
ACAGATGCAAGGTTCAGGGAACACGGCTCACGGCTCACGACGCACGGCGCACGGCTCAGGGCACACGGCACACGGCACACGGCACACGGCGTAGGGCACATGGAACACAGCACTCGGCTCAGGGCACATGGAACACTGCTCACGGCACACGCTTTGCAAGCCATAGCTGGACGAAGGACAGCGAAGGTTTGGCACACGCTTTGCAAGCCATAGCTGGACGAAGGACAGCGAAGGCTTGGCTCACGGCTCAGGATGCAAGGCAAAGGGAAGAAAAGAATTGAATTATTCTTCAGATCTGGATTTTATCAATTTTGCCAGCATAGCTGAAATTCCTTTACATTCATTCAGATAATAGATTTTTTCTTCATTTGTAATATATCCGATTTTGCTGGAAATTGTAAGCTGAGTATATAATTCAGCTGCAGATCCCTTTGCAATGAAAAATTGGCGGATGGCTTGTTTATCTGTCCCAAGCTCGTCTCCTTCCGAAATATTACTTGAAATACTTACAGAACACCTGCGCATCTGGTCCTTCAGACTAAAATCTTTGACTAAGGAATTATTGTCAGTTGTAAGTTTGTAAATGGAAACAGCAAGCTCGACAGCTCTTTGCCATACTTTTAGGCTTTCAAAATTACTCATAATTCAGCGAGATTAGGTTAATAATATTTATTCCAAATCAAATTTACATAAGTTTAAGAATAAACAAAATAGGATTTTTTTTGCCCTGCGCCGAGTGCCGTGCACCTTACGCCGTCCACCATTCGCCGTGCACCGTTCGCCGTTCGCCGTGCGCCATACGCCGTTCACCCTGCGCCTTGCGCCTTGCGCCGTGCGCCGTGCGCCGTGTGTCGTGTACCGTGCCCCTCCACCCCAACCCCATTTTAATTCCAAACCTAAATTCCTATCTTTGAATTCGACAAATATTCGACCTATGAACTGGATAGATGCAACAATAGTTATCATACTGATCATCTCAATGGTGATGGGATTTATAAACGGGCTTATAAAAGAGGTCGCCTCTCTTGCTGCTCTTGTACTTGGCATATGGGGAGCAATAAAATTCTCTGCATTTACTGCTGAGAAACTATATGATTATTTTGATATGACCGGCCAGTATGTTGGCATTATGTCATTCATAATCACCTTCGGGATAATAGTCGTCGGAATTCATTTCGTAGGTATAATAGTAAACAAGATAGTGGATGCTGTTGCACTGAGCTTTGTGAACAGGTTACTCGGTATAGTGTTCGGACTTCTGAAATCAGTGCTTATCCTGAGTGTTGTTTTTGTTGTGCTTAATACAATAAATGAGAGATATTCCTTCCTGCCAGAAAAGACTATTGAGGAGTCTATGTTCTATAATCCTATTTCTGATGTGGCTCCTGCAATATTTCCTATTATTGGTGAGGGAGCTTTTCATCAAAGCTTCGACAGGTTTAAAAAGAAGCCCGATGATGTTATTATCTGACCCTCTTTGCTATATTTGCAGTCCAAAAATAATACATAATGAATTTTGTTGATGAACTGAAATGGAGAGGCATGATACACGATATTATGCCAGGTACAGAGGAACTTCTGAATAAGGAAAAAACTTCAGGATATATCGGATTTGATCCGACAGCTGACTCCCTGCACATTGGCCATATGGTCCAGGTAATGTTACTGATGCACTTTCAGAGAGCCGGACATACACCGATTGCGCTGGTGGGAGGGGCAACAGGAATGATAGGAGATCCCTCAGGCAGGTCAGAAGAGAGAAATTTCCTTGATGAGGAGTCACTACGCAAGAACCAGGAAGCTATCAAAAAACAGCTGTCGCATTTTCTCGATTTTCATTCCAGTAAAACTAACAGGGCCATAATGGTCAATAATTATGACTGGATGAAGGAGTATTCATTCCTCCAGTTCATCAGGGATATAGGCAAGCATATAACAGTCAATTATATGATGTCGAAAGACTCTGTTAAGAAGAGGATAAGTTCAGAAGCAAAGGAGGGAATGTCATTTACCGAATTTTCATATCAGCTTGTACAGGGTACGGATTTCCTTCATCTTTATAATAGCCATGGCTGTAAACTTCAGATGGGGGGATCGGACCAGTGGGGAAATATTGTGACAGGAACTGAACTGATAAGAAGAAAAACAGGGGGTGAAGCCTTTGCACTGACCTGCCCGCTGATCACCAAGGCAGACGGATCAAAATTCGGTAAGACTGAATCAGGTAACGTATGGCTCGATCCCGATAAAACAACTCCATACCATTTTTACCAGTTCTGGCTTAATGTTTCTGATGAGGATGCTGCCAGGTATATTAAGATCTTTACTATTCTCGGGAAGGATGAAATTGACACTATTCTGACCGAACATAACAAGGCGCCACACGAACGTCTTTTACAAAGAAGGCTTGCTGAAGAGGTAACTATAATGGTTCATTCGCAGGAGGATTACGAAGCTGCCGTAGAGGCATCACAGATACTGTTCGGAAAGGGTACGACCGAATCGCTCAGAAAGATGAGTGAGAGTACCTTTCTTTCTGTATTTGAGGGAGTCCCTGTGTTTGATGTTAAGAGAGAGGTAATGGCTGATGGTGTTTCAGTTGCTGATCTGTGTGCCGGTCATACACAGGTTTTTCCTTCCAAAGGAGAGCTGAGGCGGCTTGTGCAGGGAGGAGGGCTTAGCATTAACAAGGAAAAGGTTGACAATCCTGATAGTAAAATCGGTCAGGAATCTCTTCTTAATAATAAATATCTTCTTATTCAGAAAGGGAAGAAGAATTACTTTCTCATTAAGGTTGTCTGAGTGTCACCTGGGGATATCGGCAACAATAATTGAGACATCATCAAATGTATAGGGATTGTTGTCAGGCAGTCCCAGTTCTTTTATCATCTCCCTCATATTGTTCTCCACAGGCAGGGTGTTGGATATATGATTTATGATAACCCTGGTACCGATATCCTTTCCGTCATCTCCCTTCAGTTCAGATAATCCGTCAGTATAACATACTATTTTGGAATAGTTATTGATTGTCAGTTCGGATTTCTTAACATTGGGCATTTCATCAAGCATTCCGATGCCAACACAAACAGCGTTAAGATGTATTATCTCACCTGTTACTGTATCGTAAATCACAGGCGGATTATGAGCAGCGTTTACATATTCAAGAAGTCCTGAATCATGATCATACCTGGCAACAAAAAAGGTCAGGAATTTTTCACCGGCAGCATTTGTTACAACTATTGAATTCAGTTTATGGATCAGGACCTCCAGGCTGATATCCTGGGTAAAGAGTGCACGCAGGCTTGCCTGAAAATTCGACATCAGAATAGCTGCTGAAATACCTTTCCCTGATACATCGGCAATGCAGAATCCGGTTTTGGTCTCCGATAATCTTAAACAGTCGTAGTAATCACCTCCTACTTCATAATGAGGAAAGTAAAATCCATTTACAATGATATTTGGATTTTTTGGCATCTGACTGTTATCGGGGATAAGCATCATCTGCATCCTGGCTGCAAGTTCAAGCTCTTTCTTAAGGGCCTCCTGACGAAGACTCTCCTTGAAGAGCCTGATATTCTCTATGGCCACTATTATTATACTTGAGAAAGTCTGAATGAAATTAAGATGTTTCAGAACAGGGCTCATTCCTTCTCCCTCTTCTTCAATATCTCCTATAAAGACATATGCGATAGGGATATTATTATTGAATACAGGCACTATTATATCAACTCCCTCAATCCCCAGATCGGCAGCGTCGAATGAGATCTCTGTGACACCCTGCAGTGAAGTTCCGACATCAATTTTCTCAAGATCTTCCGGGAAGCCTCCGTTCAAAATACACTCCCACGAATCGGAACGTTTATAGATAAGTATTTTACCAATGTTCAGATTATCCCTGAGTATGCGTTCATATTTTGCCAGAAGCTCTTCAACAGGCAGGTTGGCATTGATTGACATTGTTATGTCGAGCAACGAATCAAGTTTAAACTTTGATATTTTTAGCCTGTCCTTTTGAACCTGCATTGCTGCGTTTATGCTAATTAAGCTTTTACCCTTTCAACATATGATTTATCGCGGGTATCTATTTTAATTTTATCTCCAACATTAACAAAAAGCGGGACCATTATAATTGATCCGTTCTCAACTTTTGCCTGTTTGAGGGTATTGGTTGCTGTATCTCCTCTCAGACCCGGTTCTGAATAAACGACTTCCATGGTAACAAATGGAGGAAGGTCAACAGTAAGGACGGTTTCTGTCTCAGCATGAACCACAACTTCAACACCTATTCCTTCGATAAGGAATTCCGGGTTCTCAATCAGTTCTCCATCAACATGGATCTGCTCAAATGTCTCGAGATGCATAAAGTAATAACCCACCTCGTCCTTGTAAAGGTACTGGTAAGGACGTCTTTCCACCCTTGCCACATTTACTTTCACGCCTGATGAAAAAGTGTTATCGATAACACGTCCTGTTTTCAGGTTTTTAAGTTTTGTCCTGACAAAAGCCGGTCCCTTACCGGGTTTAACATGCTGAAATTGTACAATTGTATAAAGGTCATTGTTATATTCAATAACCAGTCCGTTCCTGAAATCTGCAGTAGTAGCCATAAATACTTCTCTTCTTACTATTTACTAAAGTTATCTAATTTTTTATTTCCAGAGGGTATACAAGGCCCTCATAATTTGTTATTTCAACTGTAAATGCCCCGACAAATATATCAAAACGTATTTTAATTGGTAAATAATTTTTATCAGCTGTGAACCAGAATGAAACATCCTCTTCCGTTTTGAAAAGTCTTCCGGTTTCGGTTACGGGGTTAAATTTGTGACATCTTATCTTCCCCAGCCTGGTTTTTACATCTTCTGTTTTGATATATTTAAGTCTCACGGGGTACAGCTCATCAGTAAACCATGTCATTATTGTGATCATTTCTCCCGGTTTCATTTCACCTTTGTAAGGCATTATATTATCTCTGAAATGATAAAAGCAGGAAAGTATATCATGCATACCTTTCTGTCCTATATGCACCCCTGTAAGATCACTTATGAGAATTGTTGAATCGCTTCTTGTATTATGATCGAATATCACTTCATTATATTTTCTGTAACGGCCCTCCCGGATATTCCTGATTGTAAACACAGGGAGTTCGGTAACAGGATCCATATAGCTTTCATAGACATCCATCACCTTGAAAATAGCATCAGCCATCCCTGTTGTTTTCCCGATAAGCTTTGTATGCCATACCGGCAATCCCTTATATGTCGACTTCTTTAGCTCCAGGGAAGCCTCTCCTGCAGTGATAAATCCATAATGGACTGTATAGTAGATACTTTCGCCAGGCTTGTAAACAGTTGGCTGGCATCTTCCCTCAGAAGAGAACAGAACTGCAAGAACAGCTATGACTAAAATCCTTTTCATAATTATGATTCTCTGCAGTTATTGTGCCACTTTACCCAAGCAGATTCTTTCGCTGGGTGGTTGTAATAAAATCCTTAAGGTAGAATGGCTCAAAATAAGCAATGTCCTCAAAATGCTCCGATTCAAGTGCCTGCATCGCAGGATTTTTCATATTGGCAGCCGACATTACAAAATCATCCACAAAGAGTGAATTTTTTCTTTTGATAACATTTTTACATTTCAATGCTCCGTTGCCAAAGAATATAATATTTTGTGAATCAGGAACTGAAGAAAAAGAGTACTCTGTTATAATTTCAGCAGATATTTCCTTGATAGTATTGCCAGACAGATCATACATGGCATAGTAAACCTCCATCCTTCTTGCATCGAGCATCGGGCAAAAAACAGGAACTCTCTCCGGGTTACCTTCTTTGAGAAACCTCTCTCTCATCCCCATGAACATTGAATAGGTAGTATCAATTCCGATAAGTGGAACGGACGCTGCAAATGCGATTCCTTTTGCTACAGAAACGCCGATCCTTAATCCGGTGTATGAGCCAGGTCCTTTGCTTACTGCAACAGCCTCAAGGTCCGAAGTATCAACGGATGTCTCCCTGAGTATTTCTCCGATATAAACGGTAAGCATCGAGGCGTGCGAACGCTGGTCATTGCTTTCCCTTAAGGAAAGTACGCCGGATGAGTCGCAAAGTGCCACTGAACATAAATTGGTGGCTGTCTCAATGCAGATAATCATTTCTTAAGGGACTTCTGATTTGCCTATTTTTCCCTGAAGAGTTCTTCTTTTTTAAGAATCTCAACCAGTGTGCTGTCAGATAGTTTTTTACTGATTGCACTGAATGGTGCCGAGATCACCCTCTCATCTGGTTCAACACCTGACATTATTTCAATGTAGGTATTATCCTGGATACCTGTTTTAACATCACGTGCCAGGGCATATTTGCCATCAGTTACAAAAACAAGGGTACGTATCTCCTCATCCGATTTCGATTTTCCAGTGAAGTTGGTTGTATCAGTCCGGGTAGTGACTGACTGTATCGGAACTGCAATTACGCTATCCCTCACTTCTGTCTCGATATCAACTGTAGCAGACATGCCAGGACGGAAAGGATTCTTAACACCACCGTCTGTAAGACTTTTATAAGATTCAGGCAGGATAAGAATCTTAACATCAAAGTTAGTAACCTGGTCGGCAGAAACTCCGGTTGTTTTAGCGGAATTTGCAATTTCGGTCACGACACCCCTGAACTTTTTGTCAAGATATGCATCAACCTCAATAACAGCTGTATCACCAAGTTTAACTCTTACAATATCGTTTTCATTTACTTCAACCTGTGCTTCCATTCTTGAAAGATCAGCTACCCTGAGCATTTCAGTACCGGCCATAAGGTTTGTTCCTGCTACCCTTTCACCGAGCTCAACCAGAAGCATTGAAATGGTACCCGACATAGGAGCATAGATCGATGTTTTGACAAGGTTCTCGTTCGCTTCCTTTAGTGAAGCTTCAGCACTTGTGACAGAGAATTTTGCCGCATCGACTTCTGCCCTGGCTACGGCATATGTAGCCTGTGCCTGCTCAAAATCTGACTGGGAAATTGTCTGCTCATCAAATAACTGTTTATTTCTTTTAAAGGAAAGCTCGGCCTGAATGAATTGTGCCTCAGCCTGCGCCAGCCTTGCCCTTGCCGAGCTGATAGCAGCCATCGACCTGTCTCTCTGCGATATGTAGGTATCTGGTTTAATCCTCAGGAGCAGTTGTCCCTTTTCAACCTGGTCGCCCTCCATAACTGTAAGCTGAACAATTTCACCTGAAACATCAGGAGTAAGTTTAACCTCTTTCTCTGGTTGTATCTTGCCATTTGCGGTAATTGTTTCCACAATAGTCCTTCTCTCTGCATTTTCAACGGCCACCTTTACCATCACAGCTTTACCAAACCAGCCTTGCTTCTTTCCGATTACAGCAAGTATTAAAAGAACCACAACTACAGGCAGTAAAATTTTCAGTATCTTATTGTTCTTCATGATATTTAATGCTTATTATATTATTCGTTATTAAGACTTAAAGGAATACCCCTGTAAAAATCAAGTACTTTTGTTTTAAAAATGTATTCATATTTTGACTGGGCAAGATCGGATTGAGCTTTAAGCAATTGATTTTTTGAAGCATTATAATCAACTGAGGTTACAAGTCCGACATTGAATTTCTGTTCAGTATAGCGGAATGATTCTTCCATCGACTTTACGGCTTTCTGACTTGCTGCATACTTTTTCAGTGCTGCCGAAGCATCGGCATATGCCTGCTGGATATTTTTATACAATTGCTTTTTTGCAGCTTCGAGTGCATATTTACTGTTTTCAATACTGAGTTTTGAATTTGCTATATTTTTATTTACCTGCCAGCCATTAAGTATTGGCACGCTGAGGGTAAAACCAAGAGCCCAGCTCCTGTTATCGTTGAACTGTTCCTTAAAGGGATAGGGACCATAGAGGATCTCTAATGTGTTCGGATCAAGGCCCAGTATTTTCTGACGAACATCTGAATAACCGGTAGTTACGGAGTGATTCATTGTTATCCTGGGACTTCTTGCTCCCCTGGCAATTCTGAGATCGTATTCGCTTGCAGTAAGCATCAGTTCGGGGCTTTTAATGCTTGGTCTGGCTCCGGTTGCTACCTCATAGATCTCATCTATGGTTTCTCCGATCACTGCATTTGTATCAATCATGATCGGGGGTACAATAACCTCAAATCCTTCAGGTGTTTTAAGTTCAAGCAACTGGGTGATGTCGAGATAAGCGATATCGAGCTGATTTCTCATATTGATCAGCTGTAACTCTTCCTGGGCTGCCTGAGCTTCTATCTGCAGCAGGTTTCCCAGAGCTACACTTCCTGCATCAACAAGCTTTTTTGTCTTTGCGATCTGCTGCAGTGTAATCTGCAACTGATCATTGGTGGCATTTACAAGTTCTTTATTGAGAAGTATCTGAAGGTAATTGAGAGCAACTGTGAGAGCAATATTCTCCTTGATATTTTCAAGGTCCTGTTCCCCTGCCAGTAATTCATATTCATATTTCTTAATTGAATTATAGTTTTGCAGTCCGTTAAATAAGCTCATGCTGCCACCAACATAGAAGTTATTGTAAATAACTCTCTGATCTTCGGTATACCTGTAAGTAGTCTGGTCAAGTGAGCGGCCCCATGAATAGTTCTGCGAACCTGATCCGTTCAGTGTGGGAAGCAGCTTGTATTTGGACAGGTCGAGCGAATTTTTCTGATACCTGGTCTGAAGATCCTGCTGCTTGATCTGGATGTTGTTGTCAATAGCATAATAGATACATTCATCGAGAGTCCAGACCTTCTGCTGGGAGTAGAGATAACCCGGGCATGTGACCAGAAAAGTAAGCAGAAAGAAAAGGCACTTTTTCATAGAAAGATATTTTGAAAGCGAAACAATTCCGAAAATTTAACTTTACACAGTATTGCAAAAACTAAATACATTTCACAACAAAGCTTATCATATAGTACTAAAACAAGCTTACGAAGATAGTTATTATCTGATAATGAATATATGATTTTTCTTGTAAGATTCATTAATTCATCACTTCTCATATAAATTTGTAGCAAATATTTTTGTCGCCACCGTCAAAATATCTACCTTGTACGGCTCATTTTAAAACCAATTATTATGTTACATTATAAAGAATTAGGATTAGTGAATTCCAGAGAGTTATTCAGGAATGCAGTGAAGGGGGGATACGCTATTCCCGCCTTTAATTTTAATAATCTGGAACAGCTTCAGGCTATAATAAGCGCATGTGTGGAAACTAAATCTCCGGTTATTCTTCAGGTATCAAAAGGTGCCAGAAAATACGCCAATCAGACCTTGCTTCAGTTTCTTGCAAAAGGCGCAGTGGAGTATGCAAAGGAATTGGGTCACTCTATTCCTATTGTTCTTCACCTCGACCATGGTGATACATTTGAAACATGTAAGGCTTGTATTGAAACCGGTTTTTCCTCTGTAATGATCGACGGTTCTCATTTCCCTTATGAAGAGAATGTCAGATTGACCAGGCAGGTTGTTGAATTTGCTCATCAGCATGACGTTACTGTTGAAGGTGAACTTGGTGTACTGGCTGGTATTGAGGATGAAGTATCCTCTGACCACACATCCTATACAAGACCTGAAGAGGTTGAGGATTTTGTGAAGAAAACAGGAGTTGATTCCCTTGCTATCTCAATAGGAACATCTCATGGAGCATTCAAGTTCAAGGTAGCTCCGGGCGAATTGCCTCCGCCTCTTCGTTTCGACATACTTGAGGAGTGCGAAAAGCGCATACCGGGCTTCCCGATAGTTCTTCATGGTGCCTCCTCTGTTCCCCAGGATATTGTTGACGAAATAAACAGGTACGGAGGAAAAATGGAAAATACTGCAGGGGTATCAGAGGATCAGCTGCGCAGGGCGGCTGCTTCTGCAGTCTGCAAGATCAACATCGACAGTGATGGACGTCTGGCGATGACTGCAGCAATCCGTAAGGTTTTTGTGGAGAAACCAGGTGAGTTTGATCCCCGTAATTACCTCGGACCGGCACGTGAAAAACTTAAGGAACTTTACAAACATAAGGTTGTTAATGTGCTTGGAAGTGCAGGGAAGGCATAGAATCTTACCGCATGCGCCACTGAAGGGGCATATAAACGGTTCATGAATGAAGATTCCGATAAAGTTGTGAATAATTTAAATTGCAAACAGCCAGTCACTTAAAGACTGGCTGTTTTTTTTATGTTAAAAACTATGGACTCTTATCAACTTCTTCTAATTTACCTTTTTATAATTTAGCTTCCAGATGCCTCATTAATGGAAGGACGAAAAACCGCATACAAGGAGGAACGACTGCGAAGAACAAACAGACTTTCACTTATGCTGAACAGCAGGGAGATGAAGGCACTTGGTATTTATTGCAGCAGATACAGAATAAAAAACAAATCTGAATTTATGAGGGCTACCATTATGAAAGCCATACTAAAGAGATTTGAAGAAGAACATCCTACACTCTGGGAGGAGAACGAGCCCTCTCTCTTTAATCAGAATGTTTCCCGATAACATTTGGAAAATAAGCTTCTTTTCATAATTTTACATGGCAGGAACCAGACTTTAACCTGAATGTTTATTTGTTTGACATTATAATTGCCTACTGATCTGAACAGGAAATGGTATACCCTGAGAAATATATAAGTGAGCTGTCAAAAAGAACTCCATGGATTATAATGGAGCCCGGCAGGATATTTGTAATGGGCAGATCAATACCTGAGAATCCGGGTGATTTTTACCGGCCATTGCAGGCATGGATAACAGGCTATTCAAAAGGTTACAGGGGCAACACAAAAATAAGCCTGGGCTTTGAATATATAAATACCTCATCAATGAAATGGATCTATACCATTCTGAGGGAATTATCCCAGGTGAGAGATATTGCCCTCAATGCCAGACTGACCTGGTATTATGAACAGGGAGATGAGGATATGAAAGAGCTGGGATATATACTTAAATCACTGGTAGCCTGTTCTTTCACAATGACTGAAGTTGAGGAGATGGATAAAGATATCTATGACAGGATCCTTGCCGGTAAATTATGACAATTACCTGGTCTTATATCTGAAATTACCGGGATAGTCGGCACTTTTAAAAAAATTTCCTAATTTTGCAGCTCGATTTTATAAAACTGACCCATGGTGTAATTGGCAACACGTCAGATTTTGGTTCTGAAGAGTCCAGGTTCGAAACCTGGTGGGTCAACAAAAAAGAGTGAGTGCGTGAGCGAGAGTGAGCGAACTCACTCTTTTTCTCAAAACTCACACTCACGCTCACACTCAC
>CAYLYN010000113.1:11382-13884 GCA_964387565.1 uncultured Rikenellaceae bacterium
AAAAAGAGTGAGTGCGTGAGTCGCAGACCCTGACCAATGAAGTTGCGTCAGTGGTGAGAGTGAGCGAGCTCACTCTTCTTCATAAATTAAGTCTTCTAAATTGCATAAGAGTTTACTCCTTTCTTATTTCCACAATACGGTCTGTAACCTTTGGGAATTTTGAAAATACAAGATCATCATGACCGGGAATGATAAAATCGGGGTCTGAAACCAGGGTTTTCATTCTTTTCAGAGTAGTGACATAGGATTCAGGGTCGATCACAAGTGGCACGGAAAGGAGATGTTCCAGATTATAGTAGAACCAGCTTGCATCGGAAGCGAGTATAATTCTCTCATCAGGGAAGTTTTCATTTATCAGGAGATACATATTTTCAAAAGAGTGTTTTGACCCGGTAAATGCTCTTATACCCGGCATTATTTCAATACTGTCGCCCTCGACAAGCTTAAGCCTTCCTTCAGATCTGACCTTCAGTATATCCTGTATATATTCAGGTGAGAAGCCCCTGGAATATCCGTCCTCCTGCCATTTTCCGCTCACATAATATTCGAAATCCGCCTTCTGCATCCATATTGTTGCATTTGGAAAGAGGCTGATTCCGCCAATATGGTCCCAGTGAGGATGAGTAAGTATCAGATCAGCAATTTCGGCTGCATCGAGATTCATTCTTTTAAGCAGGGAGTCTGGTCGTATATATTTTGGATTGGGAATAGCAGCTGTATCAATATAACCTGCATCCACAACGATATTCCTGCCATCATCTCCCTTCAGAAGCCATATCATAAAACAATTCATTACTGAGTCACTGCGATCACCACCTATCGCAATATTATCAGCAGTTCCGGGCGAAGCATCAAGATATTTGAGTGCATATACCCGGTAGTGATCACTTCTCTGACAGCCTGCAAGGATTATTACCAGTGCAATAATTAAACCTGCTGAAAATCTTAAATTCATAGTATAGGCATTACAGAAATAACTACAACTTTATTTTATCTATCAGTGCTAATGGCTATCAACAAAATATGTTACTCAACCATCCTGTTTAATATCATTCTGACGGGAGGAAATTTAAATATTATATTAATATCCGGGGACCAGCCTTCCCATTCAGAGTGTTTATTTTGCTAAAGTTATGGAACTAATAATTATGAGGCAAATAAATATGGATTAATAAGATATAATCTCCCGGATGGTTCAATTCCAAAATTTGTTACCTTTCGAAATTAATTCCTGACATTCATATGAATCTGTTTTGTAGATTATCAGTTGCACTTTTGCTATTGTTTTTATATACCGGTTGTGAGAGAAACACAAGTGTTAAGATAAAGGACAACAATCTCTTAAATGCCTTAATTAAAGCCGGAGTTGATGTGGACGGTGATGGTGATATAAGCTTTGCAGAAGCTGAAGCTGTAACTTACCTTGATCTGAGAAACAATAATATTGAAGGTCTTGGTGGTATTGGAGCATTTCTGAACCTTGATTCGCTGATAGTCAGGGAGAACAGGATAATCGGCTTTGATGCCTCTGAAAATCTTAAGCTGCGATATCTCGATTGTGAATATAACCAGATGACATATCTTACGATATCCCAGAACATTGCACTTGAATACCTGTTTTGTTCTGCCAACAACATGACCACGCTCGATGTTTCCAATAATCCGGCACTCTTATACCTGGACTGCACATCAAACTTATTAACTGACCTGGATGTTTCGAAGAACCCTGATCTCATTTACCTGGGTTGTGGCGGTAATGAACTTACATCAATTGATGTGACTAATAATACCTTTCTGCTGGCCTTGCTCTGTGATTACAATAATCTGAGCGAGCTGGACGTATCTGTAAACACTAACCTGATAAACCTTATATGCGGAAACAACACTCTTACATCACTTGACTTATCAAGCAATAACAGTTTGAAAAGATTAAAATGTGAAAATAACCAGCTTGTTGCATTGAACACATTATATAACGCTGTTCTCAGTGAACTTAGTTGCCAGAATAACAAAATAAGTACTGTTATTCTGCCTATAAATAATTCACTCACAATTCTGGATTGTTCGGGTAACCTGATCACCACTCTTGATCTTTCAAAAAATAATAAACTCGCGAATATAAAGCTTCAGAATTTACCTTCCCTGAAGAAAGTATGCGTATGGATTCTGCCATTTCCGCCCGCAGGTGTTATAGTTAACAGTGACGGGAGCCCCAATGTGGTATATTCGACCAGCTGTACTAAGAGGCAGGATTAGGTGAGAGGGGGAGAAAGGGAGAAGTGCGTAGCTGTCAACCTAAGCATTGTTAAAATGCAGGAGATAATGGTATAAGTTTCCCCTCCTTTTGAAGGAGGGGTGGCCCCGAACCATCGGGGCCGGGGTGGTTGATTAAATTGCTTTTAAAGTATTTTTTATAGTTATATTTAAAAATAAATAGGCTGATTATCAAAATAATATCAGTAGCCTATAAGTCATATTGTTATAAATCTTGAAAACAGTTTT
>CAYLYN010000114.1:0-13854 GCA_964387565.1 uncultured Rikenellaceae bacterium
AAAACATTTCAAGACCTTTAGGACCGTCTTCAGCCATATCCACTTCGTACTTCTCGTATTCAAGAACCTCCTTCAGGGTATTCCTGATGGCACGTTCATCGTCGATAACAAGTATTCTGGGCATAATTATAAGAAATAAAATTTATGAAATAATTAAATGAGACTGAGGGCGGAGGGCTGAAGGCTAAAGGAATTAATAGCCCTTATGCCATCCGCCATTCGCCTGTTTTTCTATTGCTATCCGGAGTATCTTAACCACTTCCACATCTCCTTCCATGAAGTCTTCTTTCCGTACATAAGAATTCCTGTCCTGTAAATCTTGGCTGCCATCCATACAAAACCCAGGAAGGTGACTACCATGATAAGCATTGAAACACCTATCTGCCAGTAAGGAACTCCGAATGGAATACGGGCCATCATCACTATTGGGGCAGTAAGCGGTATTAGTGAACACCAGAAGGCGAGGGGACTTTCAGGATTTTGCATGGTTCCCATAGCAACCATAAGGCCAATGATTATTGGTATTGTCACAGGGAGCATGAACTGTTGCGTCTCCGTCTCGTTGTCGACAGCAGAGCCAATAGCTGCAAATACCGATGCATAAAGCAGATAACCGGTTACAAAGTAAAAGATGAATGAGAATATTATTAGAAGCCAGGGTTGATTCAGAGCACTATCGAAAAGTTTTGTGAACTCCGTTAGTTCGGGGGAATTTTCTTTGCCTGTAAAATTTTCTGCTGATGCCTGATTGCTTTGCATGAAATTCTGTGGTGCAGATTGTGTTATCTCGGTTAAGCCTGATTTATTGAGTATTGTCGATTTAACCACAGTTGTAATACCAGCTGTCAGAATTACCCAGATAAGGAATTGTGTTAGACCAACAAGAGCGATCCCTATTATTTTGCCCATCATCAGTTCGATCGGTTTAACAGAGGAGATAATGACCTCCACGACCCTGCTTGTTTTTTCCTCAATTACCCCTCTCATGACCTGCGATCCGAAAATAAACACCAGCATATACATGAGCAATCCTAAAATATATGCAAGCGCCATTGATATCCCTGTGCTGGTTTCCTTTACTTCACCTGACTCACTGATTTTTTTTGTCTGAACAGAGACATTTGTCTGGATGTTTTTCATAATCTCGTCCAGGTTGCCAATGTTGTAAGCCTCGAGCTTCTGTTTTTCAATCTCTTTCTCGAGAGACCTTTCTATATGTTCCAGAAGACCAATAGGGGGTTGTTTTTCGGAAACAAGCTGAATAGCATTGGGTATATTAATTATTTCCGGTGATATATAAAGTACTCCGTATAATTTCCGGCTTATAACCGAGTCTTTAAGATCTTCAAAAGTTTTATTGTCAAAGTAAACAAACTCGGCGTCATCTGTGTTTTTTATCACACCCCTGAAGAGATCTGATTTATCCTCAATAACAGCAATTCGTTTATGGTCGCCTTTCTGTCCCATCATGATGACAGTAGGAACAATAATAATTGTTGCCATAAGAAGCGGAGCGAGAATTGTCATTATAATAAAGGACTTTTTCCTGACCCTGGTAATATATTCTCTTTTAATTATGACAGATATCTTATTCATATTGTTGTGATTACAAATTCTTAATAAGGTTTAGTTGCGGGATTCCACCACCCTGATAAATATTTCATTCATAGAGGGCAGAGCCGGATTGAATGACAGAACATTTCCGGATTTCAGAGCTGTTTGAAGTATATCGTTTGTGGTAATGTCACTTGTGGTTTTGATCCTGATCACACTTTTTTCATTCTCATACTTTTGTTCAAGAACATTATAATGTCCGTTACCTTCGATTTTCACATTCCCGTTGAAAACAAGGTCGTATTCATTCGCGGCCCATTTACTTCTGATCTCATCAACACTTCCTTCAAGTATAGTTCGGGCTTTATTGATAAGGGTGATATTATCACAAAGTTCTTCAACCGACTCCATGTTATGAGTTGAAAATATTATTGTTGCTCCTCTTTCCCTGA
Source organism: uncultured Rikenellaceae bacterium (assembly GCA_964387565.1). Lineage (GTDB taxonomy): Bacteria > Bacteroidota > Bacteroidia > Bacteroidales > VadinHA17 > LD21. Next base: position 2,007 of record CAYLYN010000114.1, read on the forward strand.
GGAACAGTATTTCATTCTTTATAAGGTTTGCGTTAACAGGATCGAAACCGGTGAAAGGTTCATCAAATATGATGAGTTTTGGTTCATGAAGCACTGTAGTCACAAACTGTACTTTCTGGGCCATTCCCTTGGAAAGTTCTTCGACTTTTTTGCCCCACCAGTCGATAATCTCAAGTTTTTTAAACCAGTACTTTAGCCTTCTCATAGCCTCTGACCTTGAAAGACCTTTAAGCTGGGCAAAATAGAGTGCCTGTTCTCCTACCTTCATTTTTTTGTAGAGACCTCTCTCTTCAGGGAGATAACCGATTTGCTGAACGTCTTCAGGACGAAGTTTTTTACCTTCAATAAAAAGCTCCCCGGTGTCGGGACCAGTTATCTGGTTAATAATCCTGATAAGTGTTGTCTTTCCTGCGCCGTTTGGACCAAGAAGTCCATAGATGCTTTGTTTAGGCACTGCAATACTTACATTATCCAGAGCCAGTTGGGTACCATATTGCTTGGATACATTATTTGCTTCAAAAAGAGCCATTGAAATGTGATTTAACTAAATAATTATACCGAGGTGTAAATATAAATAAAAAACCTCACTGCAAAAATCATCAGTAAGTCAGCAAAACTTTTGATCCGGACGGAATATTTAAGTTGCTATTAGCCTTCGAAATAACCTCTCATTCTTTCAAAGAATCCCTTGTCATTTTTATCAGGAGCAGGTTCGAATGATTTTGATTCCCTTAATTTTTCGAATGTCTTCAATTCTTCCTTGCTGATACTTTTAGGTATCCATACATTAACATTGACGAGAAGATCACCTTTTCCATATCCGTTAACTTCAGGAAGACCTTTGCCTCTTAGTCTGAGGATCCTTCCCGGCTGGGTACCGGGTTCTATTTTTATTTTTACATTGTTATCTACGGTAGGTATCTCAACATGTGTTCCAAGAACCGCATCAGGTATACTTATGAAAAGATTATATATCAGGTCGTTTCCCTCTCTTAAAAGATCGGGATGTTCCTCTTCATCTATTACAACAAGCAGATCGCCGTTTACACCACCTCTCCTGGGGGCATTTCCTTTTCCGCTTACGGTCATCTGCATTCCCTTACCAACCCCTGCAGGAATATTTATTTTGATAATCTCTTCTTTCTGTACTATCCCTTCACCATAGCATGATGTACATTTTCTGGTAATCGATTTGCCTTCACCACCGCATGAGGGGCATACTGCTGTAGTTTGCATCTGCCCCAGCATGGTATTTGTAACTCTTGTGACATGACCGGAACCTCTGCATGTGGAACAGTCAGAAATTGCTGAGGAGTCTGCAGCGCCTGTTCCCCCGCAGGTATCGCATGTGACATATTTCGATACTTTGATCTTTTTCTCACAACCGGAGGCTATCTCAGTGAGGTTTAATTTAACCTTTACACGAAGGTTTGTGCCTTTATTTACCCTTCTTCCTCTTCTTCCTCCGCCTCCGAATGCACCGAAACCTCCAAATGCATCACCGAAAATATCTCCGAATGATGAGAAGATATCCTCCATCGTCATGGTATGTCCGCTGAACCCGCCTCCGGAGTTACCCATACCGGCATGTCCAAAACGGTCATATCGTGCTTTTTTCTCATCATTGCTGAGGACTTCATAAGCTTCAGCTGCTTCTTTAAAATGTTCCTCAGCCTTTTTATCTCCCGGATTCTTATCGGGATGATATTTAAGAGCCTGCTTGCGGTAGGCTTTTTTTATCTCATCCTTAGTGGCTTCTTTCGATACACCCAGAATCTCATAGTAATCTCTTTTTCCCATCCTGTCTAAAATATTTATTAGCCACGTATTATACCGTTACAACACTTAAATTATTCACCAACCACTACTTTGGAAAATCTCAGAACCTTATCCTGCAGGTAATAACCTTTCAGAATAACATCAACAACTTTCCCTTTTTGATCTTCTTCAGGAACAGGAACCTTGGCAACAGCTTCATGTATGTCAACATTGAAATTGCTGTTAAGTGCTTCTATTTCTTTAACACCATTTTGCCGGAGGAACTCACTGAATTTTCCGTAAATGAGGTCTATCCCGCTTTTCATTGCCACGCAATCGGTTGCATCATCCATATGTTTAAGTGCACGTTCAAAATCATCCATTAGCGGAATTATTTTGAGAAGAAGATTTTCTCCGGCATATTTTGATAAATCCATCTTCTCTCTGAGGGTTCTTTTTCGATAATTGTCAAACTCTGCTGAAAGTCTGATATATTTATCCTGCATATCTGCCAGTTTTGACATTGTCTCTGTAAGTTCATTTTCAACTTTGTCAGTCTCAGGCACACCGGCTACTTTTTCTTCCTCTGATTGTTTATGCTGCCTTTCAGGAGCAGGTTCTCCTTCACTGGTTACGAACTTATCTTCCAGTGTTGATGTATTGTCTTTATTTTCAGCTGATTCGGTTTTGATATTATTGTTCTCTTCTTCTTGTAGTTTCTGTTTTTTCTTCATCATCATTCACATAGTTACAAAGTTTCAATAGCACATAACAAAATTACTGCCAATGCTGTTTAATTGACAAATTGACAGTAACGGCGCAGCGGCGAAACGGCACAACGGCTCAATGGCACAATGAATGGCCTTATGGTAAAATAATATCAAGTGTAATTGAATTGGATTTGCCCTTAAGCCTTTAGGCCCTTGCGCCTTTTAGCCTTTCCTAATGCCGGCTGTAATTTTTCTTCTTATTGTATGGTTTGTTCTGGTGTTTTCCCTGTGATTTTCCCTGTGGTTTCTTTTTGGGCTGAGGCATAAGTTCTCTGACCTCAAGGATCTTAACACCGTCAGTCATTTTAAGTTTTCCCCGCGATAATATCTTCATATCATTGATTATTACCGCATCGGCAACCTGGCTGCGGTTCCAGGTGATATATGACTTTTTCATCTGGTTTACAATGAGGGTAGTCAGATACTCTTTTTCATCACCATCCTCCAGTTCAGTTGCTGCCTGTATCATAAGTTCAATAATGCGGCCATAATGAAGATACCTGATCTCTCCCTGCATGTATGGGATCTCCCTGGGTTTTTCTCTCAATTTTGAAATTTCAGGTACAGGATAGGGTGAATCTATGTCAAGATCAAATTCAGCAATTATAGCAAGATGATCCCACAGCTTGTGTTTAAAATCTCCAACATCACGAAGATGAGGATTGAGATTACCCATTATTCCAATTATAGTTTTGGCAGCACGGTTTCTTTCATCCCTGTCCTCTATGGTTTTTATATGATCCACCATCTTCTGGACATTTCTCCCGTATTCAGGCAATTCCATTCTCTTTCTCTGTGTGTTATAATCGTAGTTCATCATGATATTTTATATATGCAAAGCTAATAATAAATTGTTACCTGACATAAACCATCTGTGAAAGGGATTATTAAAACCCTATGTCCGGGTATTGATTATGATTCAGTAAACTAAAGACCAAGAAACTGGATTGCAAGTCCTGAAAAAAATATCATCGATCCGGCAATGAGATGACTATATTTCTCAACTGGTTTGAGGTTGATTTTACTCAAACCCAGTTTGAATGCAAGGACAATTGACATCATTGTTCCTATGGTTGTGACAGAAAACAATATTGAAACAATTATTGAGCCTGAGATATTGCTTTCTGCAGCCGGGTACATAAGAATCGGAATAAGGGGTTCGCATGGACCGAATACAAAAATAAGGAAGAGTATCCAGGGTGTTGTTTTGACGACATCTGACTGGTGAATGTGTGTATGTTCATCGGAATGATCATGTTCGTGTACATGCTTTTCTCCGCCAAAGTGATGATGTGTATGAGTATGTTTCTTTTTCTTAATCAGATTCCGGACACTTATTATCATATATACAAGGCCGAATGCTATAAATAGCCAGGCTGCGATATTGCCCCTGAACGATTCCACATGTACCAGCCTGGTAACTGAGATGCCTACTGCTATCCCTATCAGTCCCAGGACAATAGAGCTAAGAACATGTCCTGCACCGCACAGGAAGGTGATCCACATTGTTTTTCTGAGAGTCCAGTTTTTTGCCTGACTGAGAACAATGAATGGAAGGTAATGGTCAGGTCCCAGAAGGGTATGAAAGAATCCCAGCGATATTGCAGTTACTGAAAGAATTGCGATGGAATTATCCATGGATTATCCTTTTGCGGTAAAATAAAAAATTGTTAGTACAATAATATCTATAAAATTTGAGATTGCTTGTCTCTGTGGTTTAAAAAATCTTAAAAAGATGTATTTATCACATTAATTTCTGTTAAAAATTTAACAGCCATGAGGAGCCGTTAAAGATCATTTCATATACTTTATCATTCTCTTTATAGAGTATCGACCTTGAATCAGTAAGGAATCTTTTCATTCTCTTATAGGCAGTTGAATCCGAAAAAAAATACTGTTTGTTTTCAAATTCAGAACATGGAATCACAAAGAATCTTTTTCTGTATCTTTCAATCGGGGTATATACCCAGGTGAGATAATAATCGGCATCAGTTATCTTAACGGCTGATCCGGTTCTGGTTATCTCAATCCTGGCTATTGCTCCCCCGTCGGTGAGGTGTTTGCGCTGATTTGAGATGAAGTTACCAAGTGAATAGACTGCAATATTACCCCTGCCATCTTTAATATTACTGTTCCAGACCATCTTCTGAATTACATGAGGATGAGAACCAATTACAATATCAACTCCGTTGTTAAAAAGATAAGCTGCCAGATCGTACTGTTTTTTTGAGGGGAAGCTTTCATATTCTTTGCCCCAGTGAAGAAATGCTATTATAATATCGGGTTTATTCAGTTTTGCTTTTTCTATATCTTCTGTAATTACTTTCTCATCTATAAGGTTTAAAATAGCCGGTTTTTCAACCTTTATACCATTCGTTCCATAAGAATAGTTGAGCAGGGCCAGTGAGATCCCATTCTTTTCCATAATAAGGGGATATCTGCGTCTTCTTTCATTGAGATCAGAAAATGTGCCGGTATGTATAATTGCGAGACTATCGAGAATATTGATGGTTTTGATTATACCCTTTGATCCGCGGTCGGCAGAATGGTTGTTAGCCTGAACCAGACAATCGATTCCCGCATTTTTACAGGCAACAGCAATGGCAGCCGGAGAAACAAAAGCCGGATAGCCTGAGTAAGGCGGACCTGCCAGAGTGACCTCAAAATTTGCAAAGGCAATATCAGCTTCTGCTATCACAGGTTTGATAAAAGTAAAAACCGTATCATAATTGTAAATATGTTTTTCACGATCCTCTGCTGACCATATCTGTTCTGAATGTCCCATTATATCACCAATGAAAAGCAGGGTCAGTTTATTTGAAGGGTTTGACTGACCATAGCTTGATTGATGTACAAGGAATATAACAGACACGTTTATAAGGAATCGTCTGAGTAAGCTTCCCCGGCGGGTATGATTTTTGCCAGTCATTCAGAGATGATGATAGTAAAGATACATTTAATTATTTTTGCACTTTCAATATAAGAGTGGTAATTAATATGGAAGGTCAAAAAGGAAGATCAGGATTATTCCGCAATATCTGGCCATTTATTGCAGCCGTATTAGTGTTTATACTTGTTTTGGCTGCAATCAGAAATCCTGTGTTTGTAGAGAATTATTATTCAGAAGGTTTTTACCTGTTTTTTGCACGTATAATCTCCTTTTTCAGCAGGCTGCTGCCATTTTCCTTGTGGGATATTTTCTGGTTCGCAGCCATTTTTTCGTTCCTTACTGGAATAGTTATGGTCATAAGGAAAAAAACAAGGCTTACAAAACTATTGCTTATTACCGGACAGGTACTGGCTTTATTATATGTTTATTTCTACATCTCATGGGGATTCAATTATTTTCGTCCTGATATTGAAAAGAGGATCGGACTTGAATTGCGGACAGTGGATGAGAAAATCTTCAGAACAATGTTCGATTCGGTTATTGTAATGGTAAACAGAAGTTATACAGACATAAGGAAGGACGATTATAATGATATTGACCGGAAGGTGGAGGAATCTTTTTCTGAAAATTCGTCCCTGCTTGATATTAAATATCCGAATGGTTACAGAAAGCCTAAAAAAATGATCTTCAGTAATCTTATTGCCAAGTTTGGCATAAGCGGATATTTCGGGCCTTTTTTCAATGAGATAAATCTTAACAGACGTATACTGCCAATGGAATATCCATTTCTGCTTGCTCATGAAAAGGCTCACCAGTTTGGGGTTTCACGGGAGTCAGATGCAAACCTTGTGGCTTATATAGTATGTACAAAATCTTCTGACAGGCGACTTAATTATTCCGGAAACCTGGCTCTTCTTCTTTATATTATGGAGGATGCGCAGTATTTAAAAGACTACCAGGAATATCTGAGGAAACTCGATAAACAGGTACTGGAGGAGCTGCGGTTCAGGCAACAGTATTATTATGGATTGCAGAATGAAGTCATGGAACATGCTCATGAGAAGGTTTATGATGCTTATCTTAAGACTAATCAGGTAACCAGCGGTATTGAGAACTACAACCAGGTAGTGGAACTGGCCGTCAGCTGGTTTGTCAGAGAGTCAAAATTATTGGAATAAATCATTACAGGGATACTTTTTTGTTTTTATTAGTATCTTTGGCCGTTTTTGTTCAATTTTAAAGGTTGACAAAAGGAAAAGGAAAAGATCATGGTAGGGAATGAAAGACACCTGGATATAGGAAAGTTATCTGCTGCAGGTGTTTTGGTGACGCTCGGAATTGTATTCGGTGACCTGGGTACAAGCCCGTTATATGTGATGAAGGCCATAGTGAAAGGAGGAGCCGAGTTTAATGAGCTTCTGATATACGGCTCGCTCTCATGTATTTTCTGGACATTAACTCTTCAGACTACAACAAAATACATTATAATAGCCCTTCGTGTTGATAACAAGGGTGAAGGTGGTATTCTCTCATTATTTGCTCTGATGGGCAGGAAGACCTCCTGGGCGGCACTTCTCACAATGGTTGGAGGAGCAGCGCTCCTCGCAGATGGTGTGATTACACCTGCCATAACTGTAACATCATCTGTGGAAGGATTAAAACTGCTTAATCCGGAGATTCCTATTGTTCCGATAGTACTTTTTATTTTTGCCATTCTCTTTTTCATCCAGCAGTTCGGATCCACAAAGGTAGGGAGTTCATTCGGTCCGATTATGGTAATATGGTTCCTGGTACTTGGAGTTGTGGGCTTTTCACAATTCATTCAGATGCCTGAGATACTCAAATCAGTTAATCCTGTTTATGCAGCAAGACTGCTCGGGGAATATCCCGGTGGCTTCATCCTTCTGGGAGCAGTATTCCTTGCAACTACGGGAGCAGAAGCTCTTTATGCTGATCTGGGCCATTGCGGAAGATCAAATATCCAGGTTGCCTGGATCTTTGTCAAGGTAGCCCTGCTGATGAATTATTTTGGTCAGGGAGCCTGGCTTCTGGAAAACAGCAGCTCTGCCGTGGGATCAAACCCTTTCTTTACAATAATGCCAAAGTGGTTCCTTATACCCGGAATCCTCCTTGCCACAGCCGCTTCGATAATTGCCAGCCAGGCAATAATAAGCGGCTCATTTACAATTGTCAAGGAGGCCATCTCTCTCAATCTCTGGCCAAAAGTCAGGGTGCTTAATCCGACCCAGGTAAGGGGACAGGTCTACCTGCCATTTGTTAACTGGTATCTCTGGTTCGCATGCAGCCTGGTAGTAATATTCTTCAGGGCATCAGCCAATATGGAAGCAGCATACGGACTGGCAATAAATATCACAGAAATGATGACAACATTTCTGCTCACTTATTACCTCTTCCAGAAGGGTGTAAATCACCGGCTGGTGCTTATAATTTTTATGGTTTTCCTGACTATAGAGAGCAGCTTTCTGGTTGCAAATCTTCATAAGTTTAATGATGGTGGATGGTTTACATTACTTCTTGCTTCACTGTTCTTTGTAATAATGTATGGCTGGTATTTCGGAAGAAAGCTTAAGAATCGCTATGTTACATTTACCAACCTCGATAAATATATTGAACCTCTTAAAGATCTTTCGAAAGATAATTCAGTGCCCAGAACAGCCACTAACCTGGTTTATATAATAAAAGCCAACAAGCCTGACCAGGTTGAATCAAAAGTTATCTATTCCATTTTTCATAAACAACCGAAACGTGCAGATACATACTGGTTTCTTCACGTGAATGTTGTTGATGAACCAAACAGGTTCGAATATCAGGTTACCCAGATTATTCCGGAAGTACTCATTCGGATTGATTTTCATATAGGGTTTAAGGTTGAACCAAAAATTAACCTCTATTTCAAAGAGATACTGGAAGATCTGGTCACCTCAGGTGAAATTAAACTAAACAGCAGTTACCAGTCATTAAGGAAACATGATTTGCCTGCCGATTTCAAATATGTTCTCATCGACAGGATAATGCCGCGTGATTATACACTGTCAAACAGTGAGAATTTCACACTAACTCTTCACGGCCTCTCAAGGCTTGTTTGTATTTCCGATATTAAAGCTCTGCACCTCGATTCATGTAATACAATTGAAGAACAGGTCCCTATCACTATTAATCAGCCTATAAGTCAGAGAATAAGCCGGGTTGATTAAAACAGGCTTCCTCCTTTTAACTGCCGGGGAAAATGTGTCATTTATGATAATGACTTTACGGGAAATAGCATGAAAAATCAGGGTCATAGATCCGACTTAAGTAAGGTCTCATTTGCAGGCATTCTTGTAACTCTGGGAATAGTATTCGGTGATATCGGAACAAGTCCTCTTTACACTGTAAAGGCGATAATCTCAGGTGGAAGCGATAATTTCGATGAGCTGCTTGTAATTGGTTCATTATCATGTATTTTCTGGACGCTTACCTTGCAGACCACGATCAAATATGTTATGATTACCCTGAGAGCTGATAATAAGGGCGAGGGAGGTATTTTTGCACTCTTTGCACTGATAAGGAGAAAAACCACCTGGGCTGCAATTCTCACCATGATAGGTGGTGGGGCATTACTAGCTGACGGTGTTATAACACCTGCGATTACAGTTACTTCTTCAATAGAAGGATTGAGACTTTTCAATCCTGAGATACCGGTAATAACTATTGTACTTCTGATATTTGCCTTACTCTTTTTCATTCAGCAGTTCGGGACAAAGTTTGTCGGAGTTGCATTTGGGCCAATAATGCTGATCTGGTTTCTGATGCTGGGAATCATAGGATTTTCACAGGTTATAAATTATCCCGGGATACTTAAAGCTGTTAATCCTCTGTTCGCAGCAAGGTTCCTGTTTGAGTATCCGGGAGGATTCCTGCTTCTTGGAGCTGTATTTTTATGCACTACCGGTGCTGAGGCTTTATATTCAGACCTGGGGCACTGTGGCCGTAAGAATATACAGATTTCCTGGATATTCGTAAAAACAATGTTGCTGCTGAATTATTTCGGACAGTGTTCATGGCTAATGATGAATTATGTTCCGGGGCAGGAAGTGAATCCTTTTTTTCAAATGATGCCTAAGTGGTTCCTTATTTTTGGAATTGTAATTTCCACAGCTGCTGCAATAATTGCAAGTCAGGCATTAATTAGCGGATCATTTACCTTGCTCTCTGAAGCAGTTTCTCTCAATTTCTGGCCAAAAGTCAGGATTATTAATCCGACACTTGTGAAGGGACAGGTATACCTGCCTTTTGTAAACTGGTCATTGTTCTTCATGTGCAGCCTTGTTGTCATATTCTTCAGGGAATCCGCAAATATGGAGGCTGCTTATGGCCTGTCAATAACCATTACCATGATAATGACAACATTGCTGTTATCGTATTACCTTTATAAAACAAATGTCAATTATCGTCTGGTAATATTACTGATGACTGTATTTCTTAGCCTTGAGGGTACTTTTCTGCTTGCCAACCTTGATAAATTTGCACATGGAGGATGGTTCACCATTCTGCTTGCCTCTGTATATTTCCTTATTATGTTCGGGTGGTACTTTGGAAGAAAAATACGAAACCAGAGAATTTCCTTTACAAATCTTGACAATTATTTAGAATTATTCAGAGATATTGTTAAAGATGAGTCAGTTCCTAAATTTGCAACCAACCTGGTATACATAATAAAGGCAAACAATCTGCATCAGGTTGAATCGAAAGTTATCTATTCCATTTTCAGCAAGCAGCCCAAAAGAGCTGATACCTACTGGCTTCTTCATGTAGACAGGGTGGATGAACCCTACCGTTTTGAATATAAAGTTACCCATATCATTCCCGGGATACTTATAAGGATTGATTTCTATATAGGATTCCGGATCGATCCTAAGATAAATCTCTATTTCAAAGAGGTACTTGAGGATCTTACAAAATCTGGTGAGATCGAACTCGAAAGCGGCTTCAGTTCAATAAGAAAATATGGATTTCGCCCCGATTTTAAATTTGTACTTATTGAAAGGGTGATGTTGAGGGATATTAAGCTCACTAAGACCGAGAATTTCATTCTTACAATTCAGAATCTGGCAAGGCATATCAGCATCCCGGAAGAAAGAGCCCTGCAACTCGATTCACCTAATACCCTGGTTGAAAAAGTACCTATAATCCTTACACAGAATTTAGAGGAACGGATCAGTAGAAAAGATTGATCTGAATACATTATATCTTCATTATTAGTTTAATTTAATTATGTCAGATTACTCTGTTTCCTTTTCCTCAGAATATTAATGGCACACAGGTAACCGCTGTAAATGACTCCTGAGAATCCTCCCCCGGTCTTTCCCCAGGCCGATGCAATGTGAATATTTGCAGGCAACCTGGATGTATCAGTCAATACCCTGCCGGGTGTTTGTGCAAAACCATAAACTGCTCCTCCTGGATTGAGTGTATATCGCCTTATAGTGGAAGGCGTACCAACCTCATAATACTCAATAAAATCAGTTATTCCCGGGATATGCTTCTCAAGTCTCTTAATAAATATCTTTGCAACCTCTTCTTTTTTCAATTTATATTCAGCCTGCGAAAGTTTATCCCAAAATGATGTATAGTCGATACAGCATACAGCTCCAACTGATTTCCCCTCCGGTGCAAGAGCCGAATCGATCTGACCGTAGTCCACAAAAGTAAAACTCCTCCTGGTGAAATCTCCTCTGTTATTACCATGAATATCTTTTTGTGATTTTATCGAATTATCAAAGAAAAAAGTCGAATAATACCTGTTCCCCAGTTTCCTCAGATTGCCTTTAAATCCAAAATAAACAGTAAGAAGGGAAGCACCGGTTCTCTGCTTACTGATCTCTTTAACAAGGATACCTTGAGGCTCTGATGGCAGCATTTCTGCCAGCAGGGGCACTGCAGCATTTACAATGATTTCTTCTCCATAAACCTTTAAGATTTCTGAATTATTCTTTCCTTTTTTTCTGTAAGCTACACCGGTCAGATTTCCATTTTCTTCAATTATTTCATTAACAATGTGATTCAGCATCACCTTTCCTCCATTGTTTCTTATATATTCCGCCAGGTAATCGGATAATATCTGAGACCCCCCTTTGATAAAACTTGCCCCAAAATTGAAGTAACTCCCCTGTGCTACTGAGTAGTATGCGAGGGATAGTGAATATGGATCGTCATGAAAATACCCCAGATTTCCAAGAAGGATAAGCTTCAGATCTTCGTTTACGATTATTGAATCGAGGAATTCGCCTACACTTATGTCCTCAGGAGTTTCTGCTCCTGAAGCCTTTTTCCTGGGATTAAGAATATGGCTGAAGTAATCATCTATCCCGGTTATATCTTCAGGGAAATGTTCTTTAAGTATTGCAATGGCAGCAGCAGGATCGTGAGG
>CAYLYN010000115.1:0-13780 GCA_964387565.1 uncultured Rikenellaceae bacterium
CTTTTGAAGGAGGGGTGGCCCGCTCTGGCAACAGAGCGGGACGGGGTGGTTGATTAGTTTATCAAATCTCTCCCTGATTATTATTGAATATTTTTTAAAACATTACCTCCTTATTATCATGTCTTGAATTAAAATATATTTTCAAACCTTAAGAACCTAATTATTAAAATCTTCAGATAGTTGCCCCTGATTTCATCTTTTATTATTTCGTGAAAATACCAATTTGGACCTGGTTAAGATTTTTTTTTAGTATAACATTTCCCATTTTGTTTTTTCAGTCTGGGTGAGATTGTTACTTTGGAAGAGCTTGATGAAATTAAGGTCTTTTCTGTTAAAAAGGTTTTTACTAATTAAAGGGATAAAGGGGAAAGAGAAATGAGAAAATCAACCACCCCGGCCCCGAGATCTCGGGGCCACCCCTCCTTCAAAAGGAGGGGAAACTTCAACCCGGCTATATCAATATAATAAGACCCTTAGGTTGACGGCTATGCCCCCAACCTCCATGAAGGGGGGTTGTTAATTACAGCTGAACCTCCAGGGCCTTTCTTGTTACTTCCAGTGTGGTCAGATTCCTGTCACCCATTTTAAGCCATTTCCTGTCTTCGAATCTTTTTACAATACGGTCGATAGTGTCTTGTTTTACCCCATAATCTGAGAGACGCGTTCCTATGCCAAGAGACTGGAAAAATTTCTCAGTCTTATCAATTGCCGCATCAACTCTTTCCTCTTCAGTTCCTGAATTAATTCCCCAGACACACTCCCCATACTGAAGCAGCTTTCCTTTCTTTTCCTCTTTGAGTGTTTTCCAGAGGCCGGGAAGAACTATTGCCAGAGTCCTTGCATGATCAATATTATGGAAAGCAGTAAGCTCATGTCCTATATTATGTACTGACCAGTCTCCCGGAACACCACAACTGATGAGTCCGTTAAGAGCCATCGTTGCGCTCCACATCAGGTTCGACATCGCTTCATAGTCGGCAGGATTTGCATATACCTTCGGTGCTTCTTCGATAAGAGTAATCATTATTGCCTCTGCAAACCTGTCCTGAATTGGAGCGTTTACAGGATACGTAAGATACTGTTCAGTGACATGTACAAAAGCATCAACAATACCATTTGCAACCTGTTTTTTTGGAAGTGTTCCTGCTGCATCAGGTAAAAGAATAGAGAACTTTGGGAAAACCGGAGTAACAGAAAATGCCATTTTTTCTGTTGTAGAAACCCGGCTAATTACCGAATTTTTATTCATTTCTGTGCCTGTTGCTGGTAATGTAAGGATACATCCGAAAGGTATTGCTTCTTTAACCTCAGCACTTTCCGAAAGGATTCTCCATGGATCGCCATCCCTGAAAAGAGCTGCTGCTGCAATAAATTTGGTTGCATCGATAACCGATCCGCCTCCGGCAGCAAGTATGTAATTAATGTTTTTTTGCTTTATTATCTCAACTGCTTTCATGGAGGTTTCATATGTTGGATTTGCCTCTATTCCTCCGAATTCTGTCACATCAAAACCCTTCAAAGCAACTTTGATCCTGTCGTATACACCGTTTTTGAATATACTTCCTCCTCCGTAAATCAGCATTATTTTACTTCTGGATGGTATAAGCTCAGTAATTGCGGGCACCTGGTCTTTCCCAAAAAATATCTTTACAGGGTTATAAAATTCAAAATCTTTCATCATATAAGCAGTTTTGTTTATTGAATGCAAAAATAACACTTTATCCACAGGGATACCAGATCATCACAAAGATATATTGCTTAATGAAGGTCAAATAATTTCTGTGTATGATCGGAGCAATCCCTGGCTTACATAATTAATGACTTTCTATTTTTTCGGATCCGAATGAAGTGTTTCTATCACAACCCCCAGGGCTTCCTGTGTATCATGATAAATATAGGTTCCGTCAAGCGAATCATATCTTCCCTTATGGAAAACCGGATAGCCTGCTTTTTCAAGTGCCTCGGTGGTCTTCTCCTGGTCCACTACCTGAAACCCCAGGTGCTGTACTCCCTCACCTCTCTTCTCAAGCCATTCATACCAGCTGGTACCCTCGCTTACGGGCTGAAGAAGTTCAATGACCACCTGCCCCAGGTTAAAAAATGTGAGCTTCACCTGTCCTTCTGAAGCTTTTCCCCTGTAGAATTCATTCACCTCATGTCCAGGACGGGTAGTACTTATTTTTGGAACCGGCATTCCAAGAAGTTCTGCCCACAACTTGCTGCTTGCTTCGATATCTTTTACCACAAGGGCAACCTGTACTATCTTTTTTAACCCGGGATCGTTATAGATCATTTTTGCCGGGGCAGACTGCTGGGCCCCGGCAGTAAGAATAATTAAGAATGTCAGTACGACAGTGGTTGTTAAATAGCTCTTTTTCATTTTATTATCAGTTAATGGTTATTTTATGCATCCTGTAGGAATTGAAATCACAGGTCTTAATTTTCGGGATATTTAAAAATCAAAGAGGTGAAGTGCATCCGGTACGGTTCCCTCCTTTGTTCTGAGCTGTGAGGCCCAGTAGTCGGTCATGTTCTTTTTCTCCAGGTACTCCTTCATTGAGGGATGCGGATCGAGATACTGCTCTTTAACCTTTATCGGAGTTTCCATAGTATAGGGTTTACACAGCGGGATGGCTGACATCGCCTTCTTAGCCCCTTCATAGAGTGCCTTGCGGGTTTCCTCGAAGGGGTAAAGAACAGCTGCTTCCCTTGCAATTCCTCTTTTTACAGCCACTGTAACGCAGTTATCTCCAAAGAACTTTTTTGCTTCACGGCAGGCAGCCTCATCACCTGTGGCCATGATAGGAGGAACTCCAAAATATCCGGCAATGGCTGCATTCTGTGCAAGCTCCCCTGATTCGACGCCATTATACCAGTACCTGTTCTCCACACTCTGTGTATGGTTGAGGACTCCGTCGGGAGTGCCTCTCATTGCATGAAAGCCCAGCAGTACAACCCCTGCAAACGACTTATCTAGGCCCCACAGGCTTCCGGGTCCGGGTTTTGGTTTCCCGGTTACATAAACAGCGCCGGGAACCATAAGGTGTGGAATCACCGCCTGATCTCCATGACCATCGCAGACAACAACCTCGGTAGCGCCACCATCACGCAATCCTTTTACAACTGCGGCAACGTCAGCCATGAAGTATTCGCATGCCTCGAGATTAAGAGGAGTACCTTTGACCCAGGCCTGGTCAAATTTGTACACACCGCTTATACCCTCAAGGTCGGTAATGATATAGATCTTTTTCTGTGCTGACGCGGATCCTGCATTTATAAGAAGCATTATCAAAACAGCAAGCATCCCGTTAACTGGCATTTTTAACAGTAACATCAGACTTCTGATAGGAGTATGATTATCAGAAAGCGATAACTCTGGGCTAAATGAAACAAGCCTGAAATTGATTAATAAGTTTTTCATACTGACAGTAATATGGTTAAAGCACTATTTTATAATAATACTGGTTAAGAAAATGGTTTTTCATAGCATATAAATTTATTCATAATAATTCAATTTATCGGGAGTTGTTGTCCTGCTTGTATTGTTAATATTTTCAATAATGTCATGAAATAATGTCAATATTTTTATCTTCATGCCTTTTAGCATGATATACATTGCAGATCAGATGATTTTAGCAAAGGAAAGAACTTTTACATTTCCGGGATTAATTATCTTCACGAGGAAAGATTAAATGAGTGATCAAATGAATAGAAGCAGCAATAGATCAGACAACACAAAACACCTGGTTATAAAAAGAGAAAAAAAAATATCACGGGGAGAAGCCATTCAGAAAATGGGTGCCATAGCAGTAAGTGTACCATTTATTTATCAAACAGTTTCAAATATGGATACATCTGAGATAACGAAAAGCCAATATGAAATCAATATACCTGACCATCCGGTTCTGAAAAAAGCTATTGATGAGCTTGAATACCTTACACCTTCTGACAAGTTCATCGTTCAACGACGAGGTAATCCTGTGCTTTCAGAAATACCGGATGAGAACCTGTCAGCTATCGGGCTCACAAGGGAGACCTGGAATATGGAGATTATCACTGATGAGGCAAGTAACTCCGAACTGGGAAATCCTCTTACAAAGAAAAATGGAAATGCTTTCAACTGGCAGGACCTGATGAAGCTTGCTGAAAAGAAGTCAGTTAGCTTCCTGCATGTACTCTCCTGTACAAATGCTACAAAGCTTTATGGAATGGGTCTGTGGGAAGGTGTTCCATTACGCGATGTTTTATGGATGGCAAAACCCGGGCAGAATATACGTCGTGTTTACTATTATGGTTTTCATAATGATGATCCGTCTCAGATCTTTCAAAGTTCACTGGAGATCAGCAGAGTGCTGGAAGAAGCTCCCGGAGAATTGCCTGTAATCCTTTGTTACAGGCTGAACGGCAAATTTATTTCACATGCAAACGGTGGACCGGTTCGATTGATTGTTCCCGGATTGTATGGCAACCGGTCAATTAAATGGCTTCAAAGGATAGTTGTTACAAACAGTTACCATGCGAATGACACCTATGCTGAAGGTAACAACGATGTGGAAAGTCCGATAAAAACCTGTGCAAAGTTCATTAAAGTACCTGAAAAGGTAAAAAGCGGAGACTACTTTGCGTTTACAGGACTTGCCCAGGTTGGTATTTCAGGGCTGAAGAAAGTCCAGTACTGGCTTAGGCCGGCATATGAAACATTAACTGAAGAGGATTCCTTCATGGCAAGCGGAGACTGGAAAGATGCTATCATGCTGCCTCCTCCTGCAAACTGGGGCAGCGATCTGCCAGGAGGAAAGCTTCCTCCAGTCATGCAGGCCGATCCGGAAACCGGACGGCTGTATACATGGCCCGTAACTTATGCAATTGTCCAATGGGCAGTACTCGAAAAAGCAGCTGCACCCGGAGCTTATGAAGTACGCTGCCGTACAATTGATGGGAATGGTATTGCTCAACCTATGCCCAGACCGTTCGGGCGATCCGGAGTAAACAGGATAGAGGTTGCAAAATTTGTTTCTGAATAGAAAAACATACATTTTTTAATCATAATAAATTCCAGTAAAATGAGCATTATAAGGTATTTATTTAATTCGCTGACAGTTATCCTTGTAACTCTTATTGTAGCTTCCTGTTCTTCGGCGTCAAAAGACAATAGTATACAGGGATTTGTCGATCACGGCCTTCTGAAGGTTGACAATAATGGCAGGTATTTCATCTTCGAAGACGGCACTCCTTATGTACCGGTCGGACTGAATCATTTCCTGATATACAGGAAAGGTGCTGCTATCGATTCAATGATGCAGACCTGGTCACAGCATGGAGTAAACTATCTGCGAATATGGGCAGGTCTGGGTGCAGATCCGGAGACAGCTGTCGGACAATTCGATGAAAAGCAGATGCAGGCACTCGACAGTGTGATATATTATTGTAAAAAATACGGGATCTATCTGAATATCAGCTTCTGGAATGAGAATTGTATAAGGGAACAGAAAGGAAACTGGGGATGGAATGGAAAGGACCAGATATATAATAAGGATCACAATGAACTTGGTACAACAACAAATGCTGAAGATCTGAAGGATACCCTTCATACTGCCTCCTGGAATGCCATGAAGAACAGGTATGCATATTTCGTAAACAGATGGAAAAATGAGCCGGTAATCATTATGTGGGACCTTGTGAATGACTCAAAAAAAACCGACGCATGGAAAGCCGGGATGTATGATTTTGTAAAAAAGCTTGATGGCACAGGCCGACTGGTAACCTTCCAGTATAACACAAGTATTGATCCGAAAGGCGAGATGGACTGCGGATCGGTACGTGTTTACGGTTATAATCCTAAGGGGAATGATCCGGAGACAATGATGGATACCCTGGCTTTCAGAATAAAGCAGGCCCTTACTCATGGTGATCCTGTTTATGTTGGTGAAGGAGGAATGGATTATCCTGAAGGTTCTGATTATGCATTTGAAAGAGGTTTCCTGCATTTTCTCTGGGCTCCTCTGGCTACAGGTGCCGCAGGAAATCTTCATCCATGGGTCTCTCCCCCTACCTGGCCTGAACTTACAACACAAAAGCTGATCTGGATAAAAGGATTCAGTGATTTCTGCAAAACCATAAACTGGTCTGAATTCAACAGCAGAAATGTGAATGAGGAAATAATAGCAGATCAGGAAAACATAAAAACATTTGCATGCAGGGACAATGATGAAATTATTTTATACCTGATGAATGATGATCCGTCAGATGAATTTAATATGTTAAAGACAAAATTGAAATTTTCATCTGAGATGGATGATGGTCAGTATGAAGTACGGTGGATCGACATCAGGACAGGGAAGCCTGTCAGGACCGAAAAGATATTAAAATTTCCTGCAGAGGTAACAACACCAGAGTTTAAGGACGGACTGTTCTGCTATATCAGTAAAATCTGAAAATGAATAGTACAGGCAGAAACGGGTATTCTCCGAAAATTGATGATCCTGCAATGGCCATGTATGTCAGGGATACAAAAAGATGGTCTGCTATATTTTCGCTCATAATTGCTGCGGTTGCTGTTGCCGGATTTTATGTTTATGGTGAAACAAGTTCTGAAATGGAAAACCCGGAGGCACTTTATATCGGGATAGGGATCGGATGTATGTTTATACTTATTGCTTTTTTTCAGATCGCAGGGCGAAACAGGAGTGTTACCTGGGACGGAATTGTTGTAGATAAAACCATTAAAAACAAAAGCAGGTACGATAAATATCAGTCAGGGTGGAACGAGTACCTGGAATATACTGTTTCTGTTCAGGCTGATAATGGTAAGATTCATTATATAAGCGCAGAGGATGATGATACATTATACAATTACTACCAGATCGGAAACAGGGTGAGGCATCATAAAGGATTAAATTCATATGAAAAGCAGGATAAATCAAACGATGAAATTATCTTTTGTAATGCCTGTGCCAGTCTTAATGATATTAATGACGATTATTGTTTCCGGTGCAAATGTCCGCTGCTTAAATAATAAGTTGATAAATATGAATGAAGCTAATGAGAGGATAGAATGGTCGGTCAGAGTTCCCATATTTCGTAATACAATTATCCTGAAGCAGCTGGGCTTTGCCATAGGTATTCCGTTTGGCATACTGATTTTGATACTGATACTCGCAAGAGCATATTTCGCCCTGATTCTCATGGCAGCTTTATTCCTTGGAACTTACTTATTAATCCTTGCCGTCTGGGGCGGTAAATACCATGCCGGTTTCGAAATAGACAGGTCAGGGATACGGAATTTTACAATGAAAGATCATGCAAAGAAAAACCTGATCATCAATTCTCTGGCAGTTATCGGCGGATTATTCTCGGGCAAACCTGCGGTTGCAGGCGCAGGTATCCTTGCGCAATCACGACAGGACGTTATGATCAGGTGGAGATCAATCAGAAAAGTAAAATTCTTTCCCCAAAGGCAGACAATAATGATCAAAGGTGGATTTAGTGAAAACATTGCATTATTTTGCAATGATGACAATTATAAGAATGTTGAATCGTATATTCTGCAAATGCTTAAAGGAAAAGAAGTAATATTCATTACCAAAGGCAAGACCTGCCCTGAAAAAACTAAAAATTACCTGCTTATTATTGTAAACAATTTAATATTAGAATATGCCAAAGAACAAATCTTCCGCAAAAAAGAATTTAGCGACACGTATTTTTATAACACTCCTGGGTATTGGCTTCGTGTTATACGGAATCTCAACAATATCCCTTGGACTATTTGGAAAGAAAGGAACAGCAGTTATCACAAATATCCGGCGTGAGGGAGGGGAAAGAGATGAGGTAATACGGGGCAGGTACACTTATATTATAAGTTATACTTTTGAATTACCCGGTGGGAAAAGTGTGGATGGCATATCAAGAACGATTGGAAATTCGGTTTTCATGAAAGCAGATGGAAAGTCGAAGAGATCCGTGAGATATTTTGAATTTTTTCCGTATATAAATGCACTTGCCGATGATACAAAACCCGGACTGGGACAATTGATATTTATTACAATCGGATGTTTTCTGATTTATATAATTAACAGAAGGCAAAAAGCATAAAAAATTTGCAGTTTATCTGGCATAGCTATGTTCAGAGGTAATTATGTCTGTAAAATTGATTCTTATGATGTTACCGGATCCTGACCAGCTAAGGTAATCTTCCTTTTAAGTTGCTGTTGCAATTGTGATCCTCCAGATCATTATCATAAATACAAAACCATCAATTTTGTAATTAATTGATATACAGGTGATATACGTCGCTTAGTTGTTAAGGTTTCATGATTTGTACAAATAAATTAAATATTTAGTTGAATAACTAATAAAATAGTTGTAAATTTGATATGGAATATGACATACCTGAGCATCATAGTAGTAGTAACAAACACTTAATGTCATGAAAAACAAAATGGATAGAACACCTGATTTCAATGACATTGTTTTTGAGATCAGAAACAAGGAGTACGGGGCATACAGCCTCCGCAGAAACTACAACCGTAATGTCATAATATCAATTATGATCGCTCTTTTTATCATGTCGGCAGCAGTCATTACCCCTTTCATCAATGCAAAAGCAAATGAGAGCAGCACGAACAGGAATGTAACAGAAGTACAGATCACTATTGAGCAGCTTGAACAGCCGGATGCAGCTGTCACACCTCCACCACCACCGCCTCCGCCCACAGAGGAGGTCACACAACAGGTCAAATATGTGCCCCCGGTTGTTGTCGACACACTCGATACAGATGAGGCAACACAGCTTATGACTGCTGAAGATGCAATAGTCAATATTCAGAATGACGATGTAACAGAGACTATTACTGAAATTATCACTGAAGTGACAGAGACGGAGAAAGAGCCGGAGCCTTTCATTGTCGTTGAGGAGATGCCTGTTCCCCCGGGAGGAGTTGCAGGTCTTTTAAAGTATATTGCTGAGAACATTGATTATCCCGAGATTGCACGCGAAAATAACGTCCAGGGCAAAGTGATAGTAAGATTTTGTGTAACCTCCAGAGGCGGGGTTGACCAGGTGAGTATTTACAAAGGTGTTGATCCGGAGCTTGATGCCGAAGCAATAAGGGTTGTAAAAACACTGCCGCCATTTAAACCCGGCAGGCAGGGTGGAAAACCTGTTCCTGTATGGTTTTCGGTACCGATTAATTTTCAGCTGAAAACCAATTAACAGCTGCAGATATCAAAAACCTGAAGAGGCCGTCGCAAAAAGTTGTTTTGTTAATAATCTGAAACCCTTCCAGAAGGTTGTGTAGAAAATTATAATTATTAACCGCAAAGGCCGCAAAGAATCCCGATACTTATCGGGAGCGCAAAGATCGCAAAGGTATGATCAGGAATGTATCAGCTTTGCGTTCCTGGCGATATTCTCTGCGTACTTTGCGGTTAAAACGGATAATTCTGCACCCGTAGTATGGTTTAAATTTCCCATAAAGTACAATAACAGGACATTTTAGACGACCCCTTTTTGTAATATCATAAAGCATAATATTAATGATAAAAATTGCAGTTATTGTCCGATAAGATTATATTTCGGACAGACTCTATAACGAAAATTTATCAGGTAAAAGTTTTATGAAATACAGGAATTTTGGAAGGCTTGACTGGCAATCTTCTGCATTGGGATTCGGATGCATGCGATTGCCGACAACTGATAACCAGCCTACAGGCGGGAATATTGATGAGAAGCTTTCCATACGGATGATCCGTCATGCTATTGATAAGGGTGTAAATTATATCGACACTGCTTATCCTTATCATCAGGGGAACAGTGAAATTGTTACAGGAAAAGCTCTTCAGGACGGTTACAGGTCACGCGTAAAGCTTGCAACAAAGCTGCCGGTATGGCTGATCACTGAACAGGCTGATTTTGACAGGCTGCTCGCAGAGCAGATGAAAAAACTCGCGACTGATCATATTGATTTTTACCTTTTACATGCCCTTAATAAATGGCGATGGACGGAGCTTGTTTTGAAACATAAGCTGCTGGAAAAGGCAGAAAAAGCTCTGAAAGATGGACGGATAGGCTATTTAGGCTTCTCGTTTCACGACTCTTATGATGTATTTGAGGAGATCTTAAACAGCTTTGACTGGTCATTCTGCCAGATACAGTATAACTATATGGACATTAACATGCAGGCCGGAACCAGGGGGCTTAAATTAGCCGCACGCCGGGGACTTGGAGTTATTGTAATGGAACCACTGATGGGAGGGCACCTTGCTAATCCTCCCCAGGCTGTCAGGCAGGCAATGGACAGGCTTGCCGGTAGCTATACACCTGCAGACCTGGCCCTTCAGTGGATATGGAATCAACCCGGGGTTTCAGTTGTGCTGAGCGGCATGAGTAATATGGAGCAGGTTGATGAAAACCTGAAATCAGCAGACAGATCTGCTGTTAAAGGATTGGATATGCAGGAGCATAAAGTCATTGCTGAACTCAGGAGAAGATACAGGACAAAACTTGCAGTGCCATGTACAAGTTGCCAGTATTGTATGCCCTGTCCAAATGGTGTTGATATTCCGGTAAATTTCGAATTATTTAATTATGCTCACCTGTATGATGACATTCCAGTAGCACAATTCAGGTATTCAATATACCTTCCAAAATCGCATCGGTCAGACAAATGCATTGCCTGTAAGGAGTGTGAGGAAAAATGTCCCCAGAAGATTGAGATCAGCAGCTGGATGCCAGGAATAACTGATATGCTTGCACCCGCGAAGCAGGCATAATTGAAGTCATGAAAGGTACAGGACAAAGCCATTTATCTGATTAATACCTGGTTCATTTCTCTTTTTTTTCTAAATTTATGTTTATATGATTCTTCTCCTGCTGGTTACGACCCGTAGAAGACGGGGTATTTACATAACTGAATAACCAAAACTCCCACTTACAGATATTACCACAAGTGCCACTGTCTTTTCAGGCGAGGTACCCCGGTGCGGAGAATAAAACTATTAATCTCCGCAAAAGGAGCGGAGATTATTTTTAATTGCGGTAATTAATTCATATATTTACCGCAAATATTGCGGAGAATGAAAATTTATATTTACCAGCAATCTGATTGGCCCAGGTTTATATGGGACAGTAAGTCCATTTTATTGCCGCATTCTAATGTCAGACATTTGCAGGGTAAGCTGGTAGGAAAAATGGAAACCTTAGGATTTAAGCTTAGAAATGAGGCTGTTTTGGAAACCCTGACTACTGAAGTAATAAAAACATCAGAAATTGAAGGTCAGATTCTGGACCTTGACCAGGTCAGATCCTCAATAGCAAGAAGGTTAGGAATTGAAGTTTCCGGACTCGTACCATCTGACCGAAATGTAGATGGAGTGGTGGAAATGATGTTAGATGCAACCCAGAACTACAATAAGACATTAACTACAGATAGATTATTTAGATGGCATTCAGGAATGTTTCCTTCCGGCCGAAGTGGGATGTATAAAATTATTGCTGGTAACTGGAGAGATGATTCGACTGGTCCTATGCAAGTTGTTTCAGGTGCTCTGGGAAAAGAGAAAGTACATTTTGAAGCTCCACCTGCAAGGGAGATCAGTAAGGAAATGAAATCATTTATTTTATGGTTTAATAAAGAAACTGACCATGATTTAATATTAAAATCTGCTATTTCTCATCTGTGGTTTATTACAATACATCCCTTTGAAGATGGCAACGGTAGAATTGCCCGAGCCTTATCAGAAATGTTACTTACCAGATCAGATGAAACATCGCAACGGTTTTATAGTATGTCTTCACAAATAAGAGCTGAAAGAAAAGATTATTATAACATTCTTGAAAAAACTCAGAAAGGGACTCTTGATATAACTGAATGGCTGATTTGGTATTTAAAATGCCTGGCAGAGGCTCTTAATTCATCAGATGAAATATTGTCAAAAGTCCTATATAAGCACAAGTTTTGGATGAAATACTCTTCCGAAAACCTTAATAAAAGGCAAATCCTGCTGATAAACAAATTATTAGACAACTTTACAGGGCAACTGACAACTTCAAAGTGGGCAAAAATTGCGAAATGCTCCCAGGATACCGCGCTCAGAGATATTCAAGACCTTATAATCAGGAAAATTCTCCAGAAAAATCCTTCAGGCGGACGGAGCACTAACTATAAGCTTGTTACCCTGAAATTTGAATAGCCTGCAGTTAAAGCGGATAATGATCTTAATAGCAATCGCTATGGAGATGACTGAACTTGCTCCAAGTGGAATTTGTTAAAGAGGTAATTCAAAAGTCAGACTGATACTTGTGACGAATCCAGCTTGCAATTTATAATCACAAGATCATTCGTTGTGAAAAATTAAAAGAGTAATATTGTATCCCAACATTAACTAATAGAAAATCAAACAAATAAGGATCACAATAATTATCCCAATTAAACAGCAAAGGCAAAGTTTAATTTGAAAATCTTCGTTAATCAACTTTATAGTTCATAAATCATTAAGTTCCCTTTCTGGTAAATGTCGAAAGTGGATAATTTGTGACATAAGATTTTAGAATTTTTAACATTTTTTTGTAATTTTTTGTTATCTGAGAAAATACATTTCAATTTTTTTATAAACAAAAACTATGCTAAGTAGTACAATTTAAATTGATTACAAGCAAGAATACAATTTACTTTGTCCTTTCAAAGGGGACCTGCTTGAGAGGTTTTAATAACGATTAAAATACTATACAGGTCTATGATGTTATTACTAAGTGACACTTCGGTATTACTTTAGTATTTTAATGTACCCCTGTAACATCTTTTCATACCCCCTGTTAAAGATTTGACTTATGTTACCCCATTATCCCATTTTATAAATGACTGTGGAATTGGGAAGGAGAATTTACATATCATTAATAAAATCAAAACATTGAAGAATATGATAACGAAATAAAAGGTGCCTGCCTTGGGATATTGAGGAAGGAGCCATTAGATGAAGCATTCAGGAAGGTATTGCTTGAGTATGCTCAATACCTTGATAAAGTCTGTGTTTCATTTTCACTACGATTCGCAGAGCCTAAAATAGAGACTGAATTTGAAGCTGAGCAGGTAATCAAGGCCATATGCAGTTTTATGTCGCCATTATTCTTTGTAATAGAAGAGATACTTAGGAGGTTTGGGGGATACCTTCAAGCTGGTGCACCTGATGATGTTATATCAAAAATCAGTGGTAAAGCATACAAAATCAAGTATTCTGATGAGACATAGTATGACAATGATGATAAACCAAATATTGTTAAACGTGGTTATTGATTGCTAGATAACGACTTTGTCGAAAGATACTTCAACGTCAGGCGAGATCCCGCCGTCCTCAGGATATATTCTTTGGATGAATATAAGACTGGTGGTGTGTCATTAAAAACACTGTTTAAGTAAAACAAGAATTATTTTTTGCAGTAAGTAATAACGAATTGGAAAATATTTAAATTTGATATGAAAGTCATTTTAATGTCATGCCCAACAGATCAATAATTAATGAATTGTTGCAAAAAGCACAATTAAATTATCCTGGAGCAATAGCTGTTTATCCCATTCTTGTTAAGGAATTTTCTGTAAAAGAGCCTTTTAAATACAGAGAAATAATTAACGAAATGGTCAGCCAGGAATTAGTATGGAATAATTTTGCAGATTTAATTACCATACAATCCAAAGGCGTTAAGATTGTTGAATCAGGAGGTTATTTAAAATATCTTGAACAGCATTCTGGAATCCGCATATTTAAAGATGACTAAAAACACATGAAA
>CAYLYN010000116.1:0-13708 GCA_964387565.1 uncultured Rikenellaceae bacterium
ACAGATTTCAATTCATATTCCTCTTCAATGCTTAATCCATTTACTCAATTATCACCCAGGTTGTCAGCGTCATACGGGCTTTCTGATAAGCTAAGCCTTAACTTTTCAACAGGCCGTTATCACCAGTTGCCACCCTATACAGCCCTGGGATACTCAAATCCACAAGGGGAGCTGATAAACAAGAGTAACGATCTGAAATACATGACAGCCGATCATTTTGTAACAGGATTTGATTTGTTACCGTCAGAGAATATTCAGTTTACAATAGAAGGCTTTTATAAGAACTATTCAAACTTTCCCTTCTCTGTCAGGGATTCTGTCCCGCTTTCAAGCAAAAGTGCCGACTATGGTATTTTCGGTGATGAGGCGCTTATTTCAAGTGCCAGAGGGAGGGCGTATGGTCTGGAATTGCTTGGTCGTGTCAAGGAGTTTAAAAATGTGAACCTGGTATTCTCTTACACACTGGTAAGAAGTGAGTTTGAAGATATCGACGGGGTACTGATACCTTCATCATGGGATAATAAGCATCTTTTCAATCTGACCGGTACAAAGAAATTCAGGCGAAACTGGGATGTAGGATTTAAATGGAGGTTTGTAGGCGGTGCTCCTTATACGCCGTATGATTATGAAAAATCATCGTTGAAATCTGCATGGGACATTCAGGGGAGAGCCTATCTCGATTATTCAAAATTCAATACAGAAAGATTAAAACCATTTCATCAGCTTGACCTGCGTGTTGACAAGCAGTACTTTTTCAGTACATGGTCACTTATGCTGTATGCAGATGTCCAGAATGTTTACAATTTCAAGGCTGATCAGCCCGATCTTCTGCTCAGAGAGACTGACAGTAATGGTAATCCGGTCACTGATCCTGCCGATCCAACAAAATACAGCCTCAAATACGTCGAGAACTTAACAGGAACAGTGCTTCCGACAATAGGAGTGATTATTGAATTTTAATATAAAAGATATGCTAAGATTATTAATTGTATTGACATTACTTGTAGCTGCTGCCTGCTCAACGGCAACTATGAATAAGAAGGAGGGCACACCGGAACAGAAAACAATTATTACTTCAAACCAGGAGGGTAAGGGTCCTTTGATTTCATTGGAATTCACAAAAGGGAAGTCATTTAATTATCCTTTAATGGCAGTGTGGCTTGAAGATGCAGAGGGTAATTATATTCAGACACTATTCGTACCTGTCACAATTGCCACTGGTGTTTTTAAGTATGGCAAACAGGATAAAAACAAATGGATTTCTGCTCCGAAGAGGGCTCCTCAGACTCTGCCATACTGGTCTCACAAAAGGGGAATAAAGGCATCAGACGGGCTTTATATGCCGGAACCGGAGAATCCGGTTTCAGATGCATATTCCGGTGCAACACCAGTGAAGGGTTTTATTCTTAATGCTAAAGCGGACAAGGATCTTCCTGCAGTCTTCAGAGTGATGTTCGAAATAAACCAGAACTGGGACTGGAATGAATACTGGACCAATAATAAGTTTCCAGATGATGAAAACTATAAGATGTCCTGCCAGCCTGCTCTTGTTTATGAAGCTAAGGTTGATCTTTCAAACCTTAAGGAAAGTTACATAATGAAACCAATCGGGCATAGCCATTACTCAGGAAAAACGGGAGAGCTTTTTCCTGATCTCAATACTTTAACAACTGCATTGAATATTGCTGATTCTATTGTAGTAAGAATCAAATAGTCCTGCCAAGAGAACTGGCTATTTTTATAAAATCTACCGGATCTGAAGCATAAACGATTTTGTCAGATCCTTTTTTCATATTGTTAGATGAAGAATCTGTAAAGATTATCTTTTTGAGCATCAATGATTTTCCAATGTTCCTGAAATAAGAAATTTTCTTTTCAGCAAAGTCAAACGAACTTGAATTAACTATCAGATATTCAAATGCTTTTATTTTGTATATCTCTACAACCTCTGATGAAGGCAGTATGCCACCAGTGTAAATAACATTGAAACCTCTTTTTTTGAGGGCATACTTATAAAAGAGGAAGTTATTATGAGTGATATTATCCGAAGTATTAATCATAGCAATTGAGGGTGCTGAACCTTTAACTGGTGACTTAAGGAGAAAATCCTCATTAATTATGATCTGCTTAATGGTATTTCTAACAAACTGTTCCTGTGCTCTTGAAAGACTACCGGTTTGCCAAAGTATCCTGGCTTTTTCGAGCAACAGGGAAATATACCTGCAGTAAGCATCCTCAAAACCATGACGTTCGATAATTGAAGTTATTGCATCTCTGAATAGTGACTCATTGAATCTGATGGCATTGGTAAGGATTTTTCCGGGTTGGAAATCCTTCGACAGACCATCATTTTTACTACTGATATTCATGACTTTAAGTGTCAGCTCTTCATCTTCAAGCCGTGCTATCTTGGATATCTTTATTCCATTCCTGTTCAGAAAGGAAACATTCAGGATCTTTTTGAGCTCTGACTCATTGTAAGTTCTTATGTTAGAGTCCGTTCTGTCAGGCTCCAGAATATTGTATCTCTTTTCCCAGATCCTTATTGTATGTGCTTTTATCCCTGAGAAGTTTTCAAGATCCTTTATTGAAAACACATTTACCCCGTCTTCCATATTTCTGAAATTTAAATTTAGGGAAAGCGAATACTTTCAGAATATTAAACAATTAAGAAGTGAGTTTGTTTAAAACAGGATTGATATGTGACCTCGGGATTAATTGTTGACTAGCAGGTGCCTGAATATCTAGTCGGTTTCTTCCACCATTATTTTTTTGACCACCCTGGAGGCGTCTGCAAACTGAATGGTAACCAGGTACATGCCTCTCTTGGTATTGTCAAGAAAGATTCGAACTGTCTGAATATTACTATAACGGTTCTTATATATATCCTGGCCAATAATATTGGTGATCTTGACAAAAGATATATCCTTATCAGCTTTAATGGTAAAATTATTATCTGTTACGGGTACCGGATAAATTGTAACACTTGTGGGCATACTCTCCCTTAAATACTCCCTTCCTGCCAGTGAGGCACTGACACGAGCTGTATCCTTTTGAGAGTAAAGGGTAAATGCGGTCATTAACAAGAAGATAAAGAGTAAACCTTTCTTCATATACAGCTATTTAATCCTTTGCATGCAAAAATTGTGCTAAAATTAGTAAATTTTATCAAATTCGTCCAGTATCAGCCTGGCTTTTTCAAGATCTTCAGGGGTATCGATGCCGATACTTTCCCATTTAGTTACTGCTGTTTTTATTTTGAAACCGTTTTCGATCCACCTGTTTTGTTCAAGAGATTCTGCAGATTCAAGCGGGCTTCTTGGGAGTCTTGTTAGTATTTTCAGAGTTGAAGTCCGGTAGGCATATAATCCGATATGCTTGTAAAAATCATGCTTGCTTGTCCATTTATCTTTATCTGCGTCTCTTATATAGGGGATCACTGACCGGCTGAAATAAATGGCATCACCTGTTCTGTTAATAATAACTTTTGGTTGGTTTGGATTGAAAATATCTTCCCGGAGCCCGACTTTTCTGATAAGAGTTGCAAGATCAACACCTTCTTCATCAAAGCAACTCATGATAAGTTTAATCTGTTCGGGCCTTATAAATGGCTCATCACCCTGAATATTTATTACAACATCAATATTCTGCCCGGTTTCTGATATGATTTTATCTGCAGCTTCAGAGCATCTGTCGGTACCGCTGAAATGATCGGGAGAGGTCATCACTGCATTTCCTCCAAAAGAGTTTACTTCGTTAAATATTCTTTCATCGTCAGTGGCGACATATACCAGCTGCAGCGCCTTACTTACCTGTTCATAGACTCTCTGAATCATAGTTTTTCCGCCAATAATGGCAAGAGGTTTGCCAGGAAATCTTGATGAGGCATATCTTGCAGGAATAATGCCCGCAAACACGTTACTGTTGTCTGACTTCATTCTGCTAAATTACTAAAATTGCATTTCCCTTTGATTTAAAAAAGCGTTAAATTCGCAGTTCGAATATGAGTGAATGAGAGATTTGCAAAATATAAAACAGAGGTTCGGAATAATTGGAAATTATGAGGGACTAAACAGGGCCATCGACATCGCAGCACAGGTTGCCCCGACGGACCTTTCAGTTCTGATTTCCGGTGAGAGTGGTACGGGGAAAGAGATTTTTCCCCAGGTGATACACAATTATAGTACAAGAAAGCACGGTCAGTATATTGCTGTTAACTGCGGTGCCATCCCTGAAGGAACAATTGATTCTGAGCTGTTTGGTCATGAAAAGGGTTCATTTACAGGAGCAACCGACAACAGGAAAGGCTACTTTGAAGTGGCTGACGGTGGAACAATTTTTCTTGATGAAGTGGCAGAACTTCCTCTTTCGACGCAGGTAAGGCTGCTCAGGGTGCTTGAGACAGGTGAATTTATGAAGGTAGGTTCGTCAAAGGTGCAAAAAACAAATGTAAGGGTTATAGCTGCAAGTAATGTTGATGTTCCAAGGGCTATTGATGAGGGAAGGTTCAGGGAAGACCTGTTCTATCGTCTTAATACTGTCCCGATCAGAATACCTGCCCTGAGAGAAAGGGGAGAGGATATCTTTCTCCTTTTCAGGAAATTTTCTGTTGATTTTGCTGAAAAATACAGGATGCCCGCTATAAGGCTTGATGCAGAAGCTAAAGAATTGCTTCTCAATTATTCCTGGCCCGGAAATGTACGACAGCTCAAGAATATAACAGAACAAATCTCGATAATTGAGAGTGAGAGAGAGATAAGCGTGGAATCGTTAAGGAATTATCTGCCTGATTTTAAGGGAATGAAACTGCCTGCAGTTATCAGGAAGGATGACGAAAGGTCCTTTGCCTCTGAACGGGAGCTGCTTTATAAGATACTTTTCGATATGAAAAGTGATATGAATGATCTGAAGAAGCTTGTTTTTGACCTTATCAGCAGAGGAGATATCGATCTTCAGTTCCATGAAACCAATTCAGGATCAATAAAAAATCTTTTCAGGGAGGCTGAAAGGAATGTTACAGCTTCGGCAGATAATGAGCCCGATGAAACTGATATTCATGTACATACCAGCAGGAAAAATATCCAGGATACAGAGGAGATAATTGAAGAATCTCTTTCTCTTGCTGACAAAGAGGTAGAAATGATCAATAAGGCGCTCGAAAAATATAAGGGTAAAAGAAAGCTTGCCGCTCAGGAACTGGGTATCTCTGAAAGAACCCTTTACAGGAAAATTAAAGAGTATGGGATTGAATCTTAGGACCGGATATTTCAGCTCAGTGAAGATTCTGATAAATTTATTTATGGCATTATTGATTGCCATGTCGGGATGCAAAGTAACCTATTCATTTTCAGGGGCAAGTATCTCTCCGCAGATCAGAACTCTCAGCGTGCAGAATTTCCTGAACAGGGCACCTCTTGTCCAGCCGGGCCTTGACCAGACTTTTACCGATGCTCTGATTGACAAGTGCAAAGCTCAGACTGGTCTTGAGATTGTAAGTAATCTTGGAGATGTAAGTTTTGAGGGTGAGATAACAGATTACAGGACCATGCCTCTCACTGTTGCTGCTGATGCCTTTGCTGCTATGAACAGGTTTTCAATTTCAGTAAGGGTGAAATTTGTTAATACAGTGGATTCTGATCTGAGCTTTGACCAGACATTTACAAGATATGAGGACTATGACAGTAACCTTGACCTTAGTGCTGTTGAACAGGATCTGGTTGAAAAGATTGTGGAACTTATAATAGAAGATATCTTCAATAAAGCATTTGTCAACTGGTAGTTTCAGATGAACAGGAATGATTTTCTGAATATGATCGGAAACAGGAACCCGGTAAACAAATCAATGCTGGGGGAAGTTTATGAGCTGGTGGATCTCTTTCCGTATTTCCAGAGCGCACATATGCTTTTGCTGAAAGGTCTGAGTGATAATGATGACATTAAATTTGAGAAGCAGCTTAAAGCTTCAGCAGTTCATATTGCCGACAGGGAGGTCTTATACTATCTCCTTAAAGCCGGGAAACAATCCGGACCGGTTTCGGAAGATAAACCTGCTGAGTCTGTACAAGACAGGAATGATGTTGCTGAAGAGGCACCTTTTATGCAGCAGACTGTAATAGAATCAGCAAAAAACAGTGATCTTCTTATTTCTGAGTTCGAGAAGGATGCCGCAAAACCGGAAGGTGATGAAAAGGATCCGGGCACATATGGAGAATCTCATTCTGTACTGATGACTGAAAGCAATCCGGATGAGGAGTCTGAAAGTATAATTCTTATAATGGATGATAATGAACATGGAGAGGAGGAAAAAGTATTCTTCATGGATCCAGGATTCTCAATGCCGGAGAAGGAGGAACTCCTTGAACTTGATACTGAACCGGGTGATACAGCTACCGGTGAATCTGAGACAGGACATAGAGAAATTGTACCTGAAGCCAGTAATGTAGCATCAAGGAAAAAGATACAGAATGAGCTGATTGATAAATTCATCTTCGCAAATCCACGGATTGAACCTGTTCGTGAAAAAAGCGACCTTCCCGTTGAGGATCTGTCAAAACCGCATGTTGTTGAAAAAGGAGGTTTCGTTACAGAAACGCTGGCACGGATTTATGTTTCTCAGGGCTATTATTCGAAGGCAATTGAGATATATGAAAAATTAAGTTTGAATTTTCCGGAAAAAAGCAGTTACTTTGCAGCTCAAATTGAAAAAGTTAAAGCTTATATAAAATAATAGAGAGATGGGAATTTATGTTTTTGTTTCGGTTCTTGTACTGGTTGCATGCTTTCTTCAGATATTGATTGTTCTTGTTCAGAATTCAAAAGGGGGCGGGCTTGCTGCTAATTTCACTTCAGCGGGTCAGACAATGGGCGTACGCAAGACTGCTGATTTTCTTGAAAAATCAACCTGGACACTCGCCGGCGCTATTCTTATTCTTTGTGTTGTCGCAACTGCTACAATACCACGCGGAACGGAATCGGGACGTTCGAGAATTGAAAATCAGATTCAGAATGCAGTTGATCCGAATGCTATTCCAACATTGCCTACTGCAATTCCTGAACCATCTTCTACTCCTCCGGCTGGTCAGCAGCAACCTGAAAATTAGAAGAACATTTAGTTTGTCATATTAAAAAGTGCCAGTTTGTCACATTCTGGCACTTTTTTATTTTTTTATTAAATCACTGTTGCTTAGTGGTTTAGAAATAGCTGCTGCTGGTCATTTTTTAATTATGACAGCAGGACAGACAGGAATTCATTAAAGTTGATACAAAATGGCATTTTTTTGTTTTTGGCATGGAATGTGATCAAAATGGAAGTCAGAATTGATGTTTAACTTTAAAACTAAATAAAATGGCACAAATCAAAGGAAAAATCTTAGCTGGTAAGGTTCTTGTTAAACCTAATGAAGCTGAGGAAAAAACTGCAAGTGGAATTATCATTCCTGATTCAGCAAAGGAAAAACCCCGCCAGGGAAAAGTAATACTTGTCGGCGCTGGAAAAAAAGATGAAGAGATGGAAGTCAAAAAAGGTGACCAGGTTCTTTATGGCAAGTATGCCGGTCAGGAACTTACTATAGATGGTGAAGAATACTTACTCATTTCACAATCGGATATTCTCTTTATAGCATAATCAAAACGCAACATTTTAAAAATTAATAATATGGCAAAAGAAATTAGATTTAATATTGAGGCACGCGCTCTTCTTAAAGAAGGCGTAGACAAGCTGGCTGATGCAGTTAAGGTAACTCTCGGACCGAAAGGTCGTCATGTTGTTCTTGAGAAAAAATTCGGAGCTCCACAGATAACAAAGGATGGCGTTACAGTAGCCAAGGAAATTGAACTGGCAGATGCTTACCAGAATATGGGTGCCCAGATGGTGAAGGAAGTTGCTTCGAAAACCGGTGAAATTGCAGGTGACGGAACAACAACTGCAACTGTTCTTGCGCAGTCAATTATTAATGTAGGACTAAAGAATATTACTGCAGGTGCCAATCCTATGGATGTTAAAAGGGGGATTGACAAAGCTGTTGAGAAGGTTGTGAAACATCTTCAGGGACAGGCTAAAGTAGTAGGTGATGACCTGAACAAGATCGAACAGGTGGCCAGGATCTCTGCAAATGATGACGAGGAGATTGGAAAGCTTATTGCTGAGGCGATGGGTAAAGTACATAAGGAAGGTGTTATTACTGTTGAAGAATCAAAAGGAACCACAACATCAGTTGAAGTTGTTGAAGGTATGCAGTTCGACCGTGGCTACATATCAGCTTATTTCGTAACCAATGCCGAGAAGATGGAAGCTGAGCTGGAAAGCCCTTATATTCTTATCTATGACAAGAAGGTATCAACAATGAAAGATCTGCTTCCGGTTCTTGAAGCTACCGCACAAACAGGAAGACCTCTTCTTATCATCGCTGAAGATATTGAAGGTGAAGCACTTGCAACTCTGGTTGTTAACCGTCTTCGTGGCTCCTTAAGGGTTTGTGCTGTTAAAGCTCCTGGCTTTGGTGACAGAAGGAAAGAGATGCTGGAGGATATAGCAATTCTTACTGGTGGTACTGTAATATCTGAGGAAAAAGGTCTTAAACTAGAGCATGCCACCCTTGATATGCTTGGTAAAGCTGAAAAAGTTACAGTAAGCAAGGAAAATACCACAATAGTTGACGGTGCCGGTGATAAGAACAATATCAAAGCACGCGTTGCCCAGATCAGACAGCAGATGTCGACTACTACTTCTGATTATGACAAGGAGAAACTTCAGGAGAGGCTTGCAAAACTGGCAGGCGGTGTTGCAGTACTCTATATAGGTGCAGCTTCAGAAGTCGAAATGAAAGAGAAGAAAGACCGCGTTGACGATTCACTTCACGCAACCCGAGCAGCTATCGAGGAAGGTATTGTACCTGGTGGTGGTGTGGCATATATTCGCGCCATTTCTGCCCTTGACAAGCTGAAAGGTGACAATGATGACCAGACAACAGGTATTGAAATTGTTAAAAGGGCTATTGAAGAACCTTTGCGTCAGATAGCAGTTAACGCCGGTAAAGAGGGCGCTGTTGTTGTGCAGAATGTAAAAGCCGGAAAAGGAGACTATGGATATAATGCTCAGTCCGACACATATGAAAACCTGCTTGCTTCAGGCGTTATTGATCCTGCCAAAGTAACACGCGTTGCCCTTGAGAATGCTGCATCAGTTGCAGGAATGTTCCTGACAACAGAAGCTGTTGTTGTTGAGGAGAAAGAGGAAAAACCTGCAATGCCACCACAGGGTATGGGCGGAGGAATGCCAGGTATGATGTAATCTGTTTCAAATATTTTCTGATTTATATTATAGGGACATGTCTGGGCATGTCCCTATTTATTTTGTATATTTTTATATATTTGCACCTGATTTGAAAATCCGCCATTTCCGATGGATAATATCCGAAATTTCTGTATCATAGCTCATATTGATCATGGTAAGAGTACCCTGGCTGACAGATTACTCGAGACTACACATACCATTTCCGAAAGGGAATTTCAGGACCAGATACTTGATAATATGGATCTCGAGAGGGAGAGAGGTATTACAATAAAGAGCCATGCAATTCAGATGGAATATATCCACAACGGTCAAAAGTTTCTTCTGAACCTTATTGATACACCCGGACATGTTGATTTCTCCTATGAAGTATCGCGTTCTATTGCTGCCTGCGAAGGAGCACTGCTGGTTATTGATGCTACCCAGGGGATTCAGGCACAAACGATCTCGAATCTGTATATGGCAATTGAACACGATCTTGAGATTATCCCGGTTCTGAACAAGATGGATTCCCCGGCTGCAATGCCAGAAGAGGTAAAAGATCAGATAGTTGATCTGGTTGGCTGTAACAGGGAAGATATTATAGAGGCAAGTGCCAGGACCGGTATGGGTGTTGAAAAAATCCTGAATGAGATTGTCACCCGTATCCCGCCTCCGAAAGGAGATCCTGATGCACCTCTCCAGGCTCTTATATTTGATTCAATCTTTAACTCATTCAGAGGAATTATTGCTTATATCAAAATTGTTAACGGGACAATCAGGAAGGGCGACAGGGTAAAATTTGTAAACACCGACCATGAATATTATGCTGAAGAGATAGGTGTTCTGAAACTGAAGCAGGATCCAAGGCAGAAGATGAGTGTCGGAGATGTCGGCTATATAATAACAGGGGTAAAAGTATCAGCAGAGGTTAAAGTAGGGGATACGATCACTCATGTAAAAAATCCATGCAAACAGGCTATCTCAGGATTTGAGGATGTTAAACCGATGGTTTTTGCCGGAATATACCCTGTTGATGCAGATGATTATGAGGATCTGAGACTCTCAATTGAAAAGCTGCAACTGAATGATGCCTCACTGACATTCGTCCCGGAATCGTCAGCTGCCCTGGGATTTGGTTTCCGTTGCGGCTTCCTAGGATTGCTCCATATGGAGATAATACAGGAAAGACTTGACAGGGAGTTTGATATGGACGTTATAACAACCGTGCCCAACGTTTCATTTAAAGCTTATACTACGAAGGGTGAGGAAATAGATGTACATAATCCGTCAGGCCTGCCGGCTGTTAATTATCTGGAGAGGATCGAAGAACCATATATCGTGGCACAGATAATCACATTATCTGAATATGTTGGTTCAATCATGACTCTCTGTATTGACAAGAGAGGGATTCTTAAAAACCAGGTGTATCTTACCCGCGACAGGGTGGAGCTGACATTTGAGATGCCTCTGGCTGAAATTGTCTTCGATTTTTACGATAAACTGAAGAGTATTTCAAAGGGCTATGCCTCATTTGACTACTATTATACAGCATATCAGAAAGCGGATCTCGTTAGGCTTGACATACTTTTAAACGGAGAAATGGTAGATGCCCTCTCAACACTTATTCACAGGGGTCACTCTTATGATTTTGGAAGGAAGATGTGTGAGAAGCTTAAGGAGTTAATCCCGCGTCAGCAGTTTGACATAGCTATTCAGGCAGCTATCGGAGCAAAAATAATTGCACGTGAAACTGTTAAGGCTGTCAGGAAAGATGTTACTGCAAAATGTTACGGAGGTGATATTACAAGGAAAAGGAAACTTCTTGAAAAGCAGAAAAAGGGAAAGAAGCGTATGCGGCAGGTAGGTAATGTAGAGGTGCCGCAGCAAGCTTTTCTTGCGGTACTTAAACTGGACTAACCCTGGCAAATAACCTGAATACCGACCCTGTCCTGGCAACATTCATGGACAGGGTTTTTCTTTAGCATATAAGCTTATATCCTTTGCCATGTATATTCAGGATCTTCAAAGAGGGATCTTTGCCAAGATATTTTCTGAGTCTTGAAATATATACGTCCATACTCCTGGCATTGAAATAGTTATCATCGATCCAGATGGATTTCAGTGCAAAATTTCTTTCAAGGATCTCATTCCGGTGCCGGTAAAGCAGGTCGAGGAGTTCCGATTCTTTTGTTGTCAGCTTGGTTGGCTTTCCTTTATAGATCAGGATCTGCTTGAGAGGATCAAAAATAAAACTGCCAATAGTGTACGGACCCTCTTTAATGCTAACGGCTGCACCACCTGTTCTTCTAAGTATTGCTTCGATACGGTAAAGGAGCTCCTCCATCGAAAAGGGTTTTGAGATGTAATCGTCAGCACCCGATACAAATCCTTCAATTATATCTTCCTGCTGATTCTTGGCAGTAAGGAATATTATAGGGATCTCTTTATTTGTAGTACGGATCTCCCTGGCAAGGGTAAGTCCGTCCATTTCCGGCATCATAATGTCAAAAATGCAGAGGTTAAATGATTCCGATGAGAATGCGTCAAGCGCCTGAGTCCCGTTCCTGACCAGTGTGGTATCATAGTTCTTTGCAGTAAGGTAATTCTTTAAGAGGATTCCCAGGTTACTGTCATCTTCTGCCAGCAGGATTTTTATATTATTCATTTTCTTAAGTTTTTATTGTGTTGAATATGTTTCTAACATCGAATTTCGGAAATCCTGTTTTATTTGTTTACATTCTGTGGAAGATATATAGTGAATTTAGTGCCCTTGTTCAGAGTGCTCTCAACTTTTATTTCGCCACTGTGTTCATAAATTACTTTTTGGACGTAACTAAGACCAAGTCCGAATCCTTTTACATTATGGACATTACCTGACGGAACACGGTAAAATTTCTCAAATATTCTGTTCAGGTTTTCCTTACTTATGCCTATTCCTTTATCTGCGACAGTAATTTCCAGTCCTTTTTTATAATTACGCGTTGAAATAATAATTTCAGGATTGTCTTTTGAGTATTTTATGGCATTGTCGATAAGGTTAGAAATTGCATTATTAATATGCACCTCATCTGCGATCACAACT
The DNA here is from genome assembly GCA_964387565.1 of uncultured Rikenellaceae bacterium. Lineage (GTDB taxonomy): Bacteria > Bacteroidota > Bacteroidia > Bacteroidales > VadinHA17 > LD21. Next base: position 12,354 of record CAYLYN010000116.1, read on the forward strand.
GACTCTGATGCCTGGAAATCCTTTTTGATCAATCCCTGGCAACTTCTGATCTGAAGATTGAAATTGTTTATTGTTTTCTCCAGGAGAGAATGCATATCCAGTTCTACTTTATGGAGTTTCATCCTTACCTTTTCAAAAATTGCCATCTGCAGAACTTTCTCAACCTGGAATTTCAGTCTTGTACTTTCATCTGAGATAATAGATGCAAGGCCTTCAGTATTCTTCTCCTTATCAGGAATAGATTTGTCAGCAAGCATCTGGGACGCCAGCGATATTGTTGAAATTGGTGTCTTCAGCTCATGAGTCATATTACTGATGAAATCGTTTCTGATTTCAGATATTTTTTTCTGACGGAAGATCACTATAAATGTCCCTGTTGAAAGAATTGTAATAAGCAGTGTGAAGAGCAGTGAGAAGAAGCCAAGGTTACCGATTTTCTCAAATTTGTACTGATTCTCCTGGAGACAATATAGTACTATCTGGTTCTGGCTTGGCACCGGGTCATTAGGGAAAAGCTGAATAATAAATTTGTTTGTACCGGGCTTATCTGTGAATCCCGGTGTTTTCCATATTGTTCCGAGGCGACCTGATCTTATGGAAAACTCAAAATCGAGATATATCTCAACATTATTAAGAGCAGCCCTGAGTCTCTTATGTATATCTTCGGGATCTATCCTGTCTCTTATGTCCGGTGTATTTCTCAGCACCTTTTCCATAATGTTTTCAAGGAATATTATCTTGTTGCTGACCCGGCCCTTTATTTCGGAGTGGATTACCTGTGGTGAAGGTTCATTTATCTCACCTGAAGAATATGGAGAGACGTTTTCAGAAGAGATAAAAATCTTATGTCCTGAACTTGTTATTGCAACTGTTTCATCAGCAGAGCTGAGTCCATATTTATCAATAAGTTCTGCATTAGGATGGTACCCCTCCAGTTTTCTCGCGAATGGCGAGTTCGTTGGAACAATGATTGTTACTGAATCAGATGATGCAGGTTCGAGCTCCTCTACAATTGATTCTATCAGTTCTTTCTCTTCAAGATCAAGGACTACTGATTCAAGAGCTTTGTTAGCCATGTAGCGGAATTGCTGATCAGTTATGGCTATTGCATTCCTGATCCAGGATAATTGAATAAGGATAAGTCCTGAAATTGCCAGAAAGAAAAAAATTGCCAGTAATACAATGATTTTCCGCTTCATATGCTTACAAAAGTACTTGTAAGTATTCTAATTTCACATTCTTTAACTTTCTTTAACAACACCTTCTGATACATCAGTCTTATAAATGAAATGGAGAAAACAAAAAAACAAAATAAATTAACAAATCATTAAAATAATGTTAATTATCAATTTGTT
>CAYLYN010000117.1:0-10692 GCA_964387565.1 uncultured Rikenellaceae bacterium
CTGCTTCAAACTGTGTAAAGAATTCGGTTCTCATCGGTTATTGGTTTTCGGGTTATATGGTTCGATCTTAACTAAATATTTGAAATAATAGCATCTCCGAATTCAGAAGTTTTCACAAGTGTTGCATTCTCAGTAAGCCTGTGAAAATCGTAAGTTACCTTTTTACTGAGAATTGTCTTTTCCAGACCTCTGTAAATATTATCTGCAACTTCATCCCATCCCATATATTCGAACATCAAAGCTCCGGAAAGAATTACAGAACCCGGATTAACCTTATCCTGCCCGGCATATTTAGGAGCAGTACCATGAGTAGCTTCGAAAATTGCATGTCCGCTTTCATAATTTATATTTGCTCCAGGTGCAATACCAATTCCGCCAACAATCGCAGCAAGTGCATCAGATATATAATCACCGTTAAGGTTTAGAGTTGCAATAACAGAATATTCAGCAGGACGGGTAAGTATCTGCTGGAGAAATGCATCCGCAATAACATCCTTGATTATAATTTTACCTGCTTTTTCTGCCCGCATTTGTGCTTTATCAGCTGCCTCAGTACCCTCTTTATCGGCAATCTGCTTATGCTGCGCCCATGTGAAGACCTCATTTCCAAATTCTCTCTCTGCCAGAGCATATCCCCATTTCATAAATGCTCCCTCAGTGTACTTCATTATATTACCTTTATGTACCAGGGTAACAGAAGGCAGTTTCTTTTTAATAGCCAGATTAATAGCCTGACGAACAAGACGTTCTGTTCCTTCAACCGATACAGGTTTGATAGCTATTGAAGTTGTCTGCGGGAAGCGGATCTTTTTAACACCCATTTCTTCAATAAGGAATTTCTTCACCTTATCCGTTTCAGGAAGCCCATGCATAAATTCTATGCCGGCATAAATATCTTCAGTATTCTCCCTGAATATGTGCATATCAACCAGTTCAGGCTTCTTTACAGGACTAGGGACACCTTTAAAATATCTTACCGGACGGTAGCAGGTATATAAATCGAGAATCTGCCTCAGGGCAACATTTAATGAGCGCATTCCCTCACCTACCGGAGTTGTGAGAGGACCTTTAATCCCTACCAGGTATTCCCTGAAATCAGCAAGAGTCTGATCCGGAAGCCAGTTACCTGTAAGCTTGAAAGCCTTTTCTCCTGCAAGAACCTCTTTCCATGCAATTTTCCTTTTCCCTTTATAAGCTTTTTCAACTGCAGAATCAAATACTCTCACAGATGCATTCCATATATCCTGCCCTGTTCCGTCTCCTTCAATAAATGGAATTATCGGATTTTCCGGTACCACAAGCCGGCCATTCTTTAATGTAATCTTTTCAGGTGTCATATTTCTTTAATTAATTGCTTCAACAAAATAACTATTTTATGATTACTTCCCGTATTTCAGACGGCATTTGATTTTCTGATGAGGTTAAGTGCTCCACCAGCCCTGAACCAGTCAATCTGAGAATCGTTAAATGTATGCTTTGCAATGATCTCATCTTTTGTGCCATCAGAATGATTGAGTACTATTACCAGGTTTTTACCGGGGGCCAGCTCAGTAAGACCGGTAATATCAATTCTGTCTGTCTCCTTCACTTTATCATAATCACTCTTCTCACTGAATGTAAGTGGCAGTATCCCCTGTTTCTTGAGATTTGTCTCATGTATTCTTGCGAAAGATTTTACAAGTACTGCCTTAACATTCAGGAATCTGGGTTCCATAGCTGCATGTTCCCTTGATGAACCCTCCCCGAAATTTTCCTCACCTATAACTACCGAACCTATACCTGCTGATTTATATGCCCTTGCAACAGCCGGTACAGCTTCATAGCTGCCTGTAAGCTGATTAAGAATTTCGTTAGCCTTATTATTGAAGAAATTAATGGCACCAATCATGTAGTTGTTTGAAATATTATCGAGATGACCCCGATACTTTAACCAGAAGCCGGCCATTGAGATATGGTCAGTAGTACACTTACCCTTTACTTTAATTAATAAAGGAAGAGCTTTGAAATCATTACCATCCCATTCATCAAAAGGAGTAAGATGCTGTAACCGGTCGGAATCAGGTGAAATTGCTATTTCAATATCACTCCCGTACTTTGCAGGCTGCTGATAACCGTTATCTACTTTGCCGAATCCGTCTGGAGGAAGCTCAAAGCCGGATGGAGCAGCAATTTTGACAGCTTCACCGTTTTTGTTGATCAGGGTATCTGTCATGGGATTAAATGTCAGCTTTCCTGCAATGGTTATTGCCGTAACCAGTTCAGGAGAAGCAACAAAAGCATTTGTATTTGGATTGCCATCTGTTCGTTTGGCAAAATTCCTGTTGAAGGAATGGATAACAGAATTCACGGGATTCTTGTCTGCCCCTTTCCTGTCCCATTGTCCAATGCATGGGCCGCAGGCATTTGCGAACACCTCTCCGCCTATCTCTTCAAACAATTTAAGATACCCATCTCTTTCCACTATATGCTTTATCTGCTCTGAACCCGGGGTAATCTTAAATTCTGATTTTGCAGTAAGTTTTACATCCAGCGCATTCTTAACCACGGATGCTGCCCGGGAGATATCTTCATATGAGGAGTTTGTACATGATCCTATAAGTCCGACCTCAATGTCAACAGGCCATCCATTCTTTTCGGCAGCCTCCTTCATTTTTGATACCGGAGTTGCAAGATCAGGGGTAAATGGTCCATTTATATATGGCTCAAGTTCTGAAAGGTTGATCTCAATATACTGGTCGTAGTAATTCTCGGGAGATGTAAGTACCTCAATATCTGATCTCAGATGTTCTCCTACTGCAACTGCCATTTCAGCAACTTCCTGTCTTCCTGTCGCTGTCAGATACCTTGCCATAGCTTCATCATAACCAAAAAGTGAACAGGTAGCTCCGATTTCAGCGCCCATATTGCAAATGGTTCCTTTGCCAGTGGCAGAAATAGATTCCGCACCCTCACCGAAATATTCTACAATACACCCGGTTCCTCCACTTACAGTAAGCATGCCGGCTACTTTAAGAATAATATCTTTGGCTGATGCCCATCCGCTGAGCCGTCCGGTAAGCTTGATTCCTATCAGTTTCGGCATCTTAAGCTCCCATCCCATTCCAGTCATAACATCTACTGCATCAGCCCCTCCAACACCAATAGCAACCATACCAAGGCCGCCAGCATTTGGAGTATGTGAATCGGTACCTATCATCATTCCTCCCGGAAAAGCATAATTCTCAAGGACAATCTGGTGAATTATTCCTGCTCCCGGTTTCCAGAAGCCAATATTATACTTATTACATACAGTGCTTAGAAAATCATAGACCTCCTTGTTTCCGGTAGTTGCATTTTTCATATCAGCTACTGCTCCCTCTTTTGCCATAATAAGATGATCGCAATGAACAGAAGACGGTACGGCTGCCTGCTGTTTGCCTGCCATCATAAACTGGAGCAATGCCATCTGTGCCGTGGCATCCTGCATCGCTACCCTGTCGGGAGCAAAATCAACATAATCAACTCCACGCGTAAAAGGACCACCGGAATTACCAGGATAAAGATGAGTATATAGTATTTTTTCACTGACTGTAAGAGGTCGCTTAAGTCTCTTTCTGATTTCTGTCAGTTTGAAAGGCATATCCCTGTAAAAGGACCTGATCATTTCTATATCAAAAATCATAATTATTTATTTTTTTAAGAACGCGTTTGTCCATTACCTTCAATTATCCACTTATATGTGGTTAAAGCCTCCAGTGCCATAGGCCCCCTTGCATGCAATTTCTGGGTTGATATACCTATCTCAGCTCCTAATCCAAACTCTGCTCCATCAGTATATGCAGTAGAAGCATTTGAATATACTGAGGAAGCATCAACTGATTTCATAAACAAATCTATTGATTTTTTGTTTTCAGAAATTATTGCTTCAGAGTGTTTTGATCCGAACCTGTTAATATGCATCACAGCATCATTAAAGGATCTGACAGTTTTTATTGCCATTTTGTAGGAAAGAAACTCTGTCCCGAATGAGTTCCTGTCGGCCTTTTTCAGAAGTTCTTCAGGATATTTACCCTTAAGAGCTTTGTATGAAGACGGATCTGCATAAATCATTACATTTTTCCCTGCACATAGTCCCGCAAGATATGCAAGATCATCCAGTCTCTTTTCATGTATTACCAGGCAATCGAGAGCATTACAGACGCTTACCCGACGTGTTTTAGCATTATAGATGATACTTCTGCCCTTTTCCCTGTCTCCATATTCATCGAAATATGTATGACATATTCCGGCGCCTGTCTCAATCACAGGAATTGTTGCATTCTCCCTGACAAAATCTATCAGCCCCCTGCTTCCCCTCGGAATGATAAGATCAACATACTTACCGGCATTTAACAGCTGATTAGTTTCACTTCTCCCAGCAGGAAGGAGAGCCAGTACATCCGGGTTGATGCTGTTAGCTATCAGGACAGACCTTATTATATTAACAATTGCAGTATTTGAATTGATAGCATCACTCCCTCCTTTAAGTACACAGGCATTACCTGACTTAAAACAAAGAGAGAAAACATCAAATGTAACATTAGGTCTTGCCTCATAAATAATACCGATGACACCGAAGGGAACTGAAATCCTTCTTATTTTCAGGCCGCTTGGTCTTTCACTCTCAGACAGAACTCTGCCCAGAGGGGAATCCATTTCAGCAACTCTTCTGATATCTGATGCTATTGCCTGTATCCGCTGATGTGAAAGCAAAAGTCTGTCATAACGAGGATCTGCCTCCGGCATTCTAGAAAGATCCTTAAGGTTCTCTGAGATAATATAATCAGAATTGCTCTCAGCTGCATCAGCCACGAGCCTGAGTACCCTGGATACTTTAATATCGTCCAGCAAATTCAATGACTGGCCTGCTCTAACAACATTCTTAAATACCGGAGTACAATTCATTCAATATAAAAGTTAAAAGTACAAAGATAAAAGTATTATTAATCAAATAATTAACAGATCATGATGGAACAGGAATCTTGCTTTTTTCATCCAGAACCAGAAAGTGATAGTGAATAAAAGGTTTCTTCATTTTCTCCCCAAGGTTCTGTTCAGTCTTTTTGGAGTCGTAATGCGATTTACCAAGACCTATCCTGTTTCCCTGCTCATCAAGAATGCTGACAATATCTCCTTTTTTAAATGATCCGTGGACTTTAGTAATGCCTACCATCAGCAGGCTTGAAGCTTTTTCCCCAAGCAGGGCAGTTCTTGCTCCGTCATTTACTGTTACGGCACCCCGGGCAAAGGTACCTGAATGGGCCAGCCACTTTTTAACCCCTGATTCTTTCTTATGGCTTGCGACAAAGTGTGTATAGGGGATATCCTTTCCACCTACAATATCAGTGATAACAGAATCTCTTGATCCTTTTGCAATGAACACATCGATACCCTGTAATGCAATCTTTCTCGCAATTGCATATTTAGTAAGCATACCTCCCCTGCCAAATCCCGATTTGGCGGCTGTAATGTAATTATCTATATCCTCTGTATCCTCATTTATCTGTCTTATCAGTTCAGAGCCGCTCTTTCCCGGCATACCAGAAAAAATCCCGTCAACATTAGATAAAATGATAAGGGAATTACAGTCCATCATTGAGGAAATAAGACCAGATAGTTCATCATTATCTGTGAACATCAGCTCCTCCACCGAAACAGTATCATTTTCGTTTACTATAGGCAGAACTTTATTTTCAAGCATGGCAGAAATACAATTTTTCATATTCAGATAGTGGCGGCGGTCTCTGAAACTCTCCTTGGTGGCAAGTACCTGTCCGGCCTGAATGTTATATTTGCCAAAAAGGAACTGGTAATTCGACATAAGCTTTACCTGCCCGATTGCTGCCCATATCTGCTTTGCCTCAATAATATTTGTCTTTTTTGAAAGGGCAGCCTCATTCCTTCCTGCAGCGACCGCTCCTGATGAAATCAGAACCACTTCAATTCCCTGCTTATACAATATCGAGATATCCTCTACAATGCGGAGCATTCTTCCACTGTTAAGAGAACCATCTTCCTGCGCAATAACATGACTTCCAACCTTTACTGCTATACGGTTGAATTTTGTTTTTGTATCTTTCAATTTTCCAGGCTTTATAATATTGCCGCAAAAATAATCAAATAAATGTATAAAACATCAATTATGTATGCATATTTATGCATAATTTAAACCTGAGAAATCTTAGTATCTAATTTTTCAGAGATTGTCGCTTTGCAAATTAATCCTGCCAGTAAACAAAAAAATCAAAAAATGACTTTTATCATTTATCAGATAAGAATAAAATATATGACATTAAATAAAAATCCAATCTGCAGTTGCCTGGATCAGTTAAAAATCGGGCTTATAAAAATGCCGCGCGGTAATTTATTATATTTGGTAAGATATTAATTTTCTAATTCATGAAATTACTGCTTAAAAAAATTTACTGGCGAAATCTGCTTCTGCTTTCAATTATTACTTTATCATGTAATAATAATATTACGCAGGTTCAATTTTCAGGAGAACAGAAAGTATGGAATAATATAACACTGACCTTTACCGGTCCACTCACAAGTGAGTATGACACATTGAATCCATTTACAGACTACAGGCTGGACGTCCAGTTTACCAATGGCACTGACGAATTTGTTGTTCCAGGCTACTATGCTGCTGATGGTAATGCAGCTGAATCGTCGTCCAGATCAGGAGACAAATGGAGAGTTAACTTTACTCCTCCCTCAGAGGGAGAATGGAATTATTCCGTAAGATTTGTAAAAGGAGTAAATGTCTCAGTAACTGATGATCCGGAATATGGAGAACAATGCTTCATTAACGGACTGAAAGGTACTTTCTACGTTGGCAAGAATGATAATTCCGACCAGGATCCGGGAGCAAGGGGGCGGTTGAAATATGCAGGGGAACGCTATCTTAAATTTGAAGGGAACAACAAATACTTCCTTAAAGGAGGTACCAACTCCCCTGAAAACTTCCTGGGATATGCCGATTTTGACGGAACATACTATGGTGGCAATAATATTACAAGAACCGGGGAAGCTACTCCAAATAGCGGATTGCATCTGTATGAAGCTCATATACGTGACTGGAAAGAGGGTGATCCCCAGTGGAAAGATGGAAAGGGAAAGGGAATAATAGGAGCTCTCAACTACCTCTCCTCGAAAGGAATGAATAGTTTCTATTTCCTTACTTTGAATATACTTGGCGATGGAGAAGATGTCTGGCCTTATACTGACAGGAATGAAAGATACCGGTTCGATTGCAGCAAGCTTGACCAGTGGGAAATTCTCTTTTCTCATGCTGATAAACTGGGTATTATGATTCATATTGTGCTACAGGAAACAGAAAATGAGACACTTCTGGATTGCGGTTATCTGGATGTCCAGCGCAAATTGTACCTTAGAGAGCTGATAGCCCGTTTCGCACACCATCTGGCAATTACATGGAATCTTGGTGAAGAACATAACCCGGTTGATTTCTCTCCTTATGGACAGACATATGATGACACAAAAAAGATGGCTGACTATATACGGAAAACTGATCCTTACGACAACTTCATTGTTGTGCATACTCACGCTGACCCAAAGCAGCGTCGGAAAGATATGAGTGAATACCTGGGCTTTAAGAATATTGAAGGGCCTTCAATACAGTGCGGAAATGTTGACCAGGTTCATGAAGATGCCATCTACTGGATCAACGAGTCCGTGAAAAAGAATCATCAATGGGTTGTTTGCATTGATGAAATTGGTCAGCACTGGAAGGGAGCCCTTCCTGATGCCATTGATCCTGCCCATGACACAATCAGATACAAAGTGTTATGGGGCAATTTAATGGCAGGAGGTGCAGGAGCTGAGTGGTATTTCGGATATATGTACCCTAACTCCGACCTGAGTTGCGAAGACTGGCGCAGCCGCGACAAACTATGGGATCAGACAAAAATTGCACTCGACTTCTTTCATAATAACATTCCTTTCCATGAAATGAAAAACGCCGATGAACTAACTATTGACAAAGATGATTACTGCTTCGTGAAAGAGGGCGAAATTTATACATTGTACCTCCCTGTAGGCAAAGCATCAGAAATTAAACTACCTCAGGGAAAATATTCAGTGGAATGGTACAATCCCAGGGAAGGGGGTGACCTTTTACATGGCAGCATTAAACAGCTGACAGGTAATAAAATTGTATCAACAGGCAGACCACCAGCCGATGAAGGCAAAGACTGGGTATGTTTAATCAGAAGAGAACAGGAGTAATTCCCACTATCTGGCAACAATTTCTCCCTCGAGCTTAATGTCAGATGATGATGATCCTATATATAATCTGACCTTACCATCTTCTAGCGCAAAAGTCTGTTTATCAGTATCCCAATACGTAAGATCTGATGCTTTAAGCGGGATCGTTACTTTAATAGTCTCGCCTTTCTTTACATAAACACGGGTGAAACCTTTCAGGGCTTTTAATGGGCGTTCCACCTTTGATCCAGGAAAACCAGCATATAATTGTGGTACTTCATCACTGTCGAAATTTCCTGTATTCTGAATATTGAAAGTTACCAGGACTTCTTCACCCTCCCTTATATATTTCTTGTCAGTTTTCAGTCCTGAGTAAGAAAACTCTGTGTAGGTAAGACCAAAACCAAAGGGAAACAGAGGTTTGTTTTTATCATACATATAGGTTCTGCCGTTACGAATATTGTAATCAAGTATAGGAGGAAGCTGGTCGATTGACGTTATCCAGGTTTGCACCAGACGTCCTGCAGGACTTACTTTCCCCGACAGGATATCGGCCATTGCACTTCCCATCTCCTGGCTCGATTGTGTTACATGCAGAATTGCAGGCACATTCTCCTTCGACCAGTTAATTGCATAAGGGAAGCTTGATACCATTATCAGGATAGTTTTAGGATTTGCAGCCTTTACAAGCCTTACAAGATCCTCCTGCTCAATTGTAATAGCCTGACGATCTACATCTTCACGACCATCGCTCGGAACATAATTTTGTCCCCATCCCAAACCGTAACTCAGAGGGTGATTTCCTATACAGACAATAGCAGCATCACATTCTCTGGCAGCAATTACTGCTGAGTCAGCCTTATTACCAGCTGCATACATAATCTTTACATTGCTTCCAAAAGCATCTCTGATACCTTTAAGTATACTGACTGTATACGGAGGTGTTCCGGAATACCAGTCGGAAATTACTTTATCGGCTGAAGGGCCTATAACAGCAAGTGATCTTATCTTACTGATATCCAGGGGTAAAAGATTATTTTCATTTTTAAGCAACACTATTGATTTCCCGGTGACTTTCCTGGCAAGTTCCTTAGCCTCGTTTTTAGTCCAGGGAGCAACAGTATCGGTTACCCCTATTGACAAATACGGATTTTCAGGTGAGTTATCAAGTGCACCCAGTTTTAATAATACCCTGAAATTCCCGTATATCGCTTCATCTATCTCCTTCTCAGTTATAAGTCCTTTTTTCAGGGCCTCATTAACAGAGGACCTGTAATCATCAAGGAACATTGTGATGCCTGCTTTTATACATTCTGCAGCTGCAACTGTCAGATCGGGATAATACTTATGCGTGGTGAGCAGTTGTTTAAAGGCACCTCCGTCAGTACATATAATACCTCTCAATCCCCACATATCCATTGTGACATTCCTCAGAACGGGGTGAACTGTGCATGGAATTCCATTATACTTATTATAGGCCGCCATAAAAGCCTGAGATCCGGACTTAACGCCCTCCCTGAATGCATATGAATAATACTCATGGAATAACCTTTCATCAAAATCAGAGCTGTTGTAAGAACGAAGGTTCTCATTACTGTTGGCAAGAAAATGTTTCATAAGGGATGCACACTTCCAGTAAACCGGATCATCGCCCTGTAATCCTTTTACATATGCGGTTACCATCTTGCCGTTAAGGAAAGGATCTTCACCAAAACACTCTTCAGTCCTTCCCCATCTTATGTCCCTGCCCATGTCGGCATTCGGAGCAAAAACTATCAGACCGGATACTCCAAATCTGCTGTTCTGCGCCAGGTACCTCGCTTCAGTAGCTTCCCAGTCAGCCACCTTACGGATAAGGTCAGTATCCCAGGTCGCAGAGAGACCTATGGCCTGGGGAAAGGTAGTAGTTGGAGAAGCTTTTGGCCCTTTCATTGCCCAGTTAGCGGGACCACTATATGCAAGGCCATGCAATCCTTCAACAGTCCTGCCTTTGATTCCGAGTCTCGGTATAGAGATCCATGGAGAAAGACAATTTACTTTTTCTTCAGTATTAAGAAGAGATATAAGATTCCTTATTCTTTCATCCTCCTTTAAACGTGTATCCTGAAAAGGATAACTCTGTGAAAACAGACAAAAATTAACAAATAATAATAGCAGAATGATTTTAAATTTCTTCATAGCCCGGAGTGTCATTTAAGTTATTTTTCATAATTTGAAAGTTAATAAAAACCGGCCAGATTATGAAACCCAAATGATTGATCTGAATCTCAAATACTTTTAATAATAATTTTAATCATGTGTGATTCAATCATGTCATTAAAATCAAAATTATATTATGATGAAAAAAAGTAAATGTCCTGCAAGATGCAGTTGCGATAATGGAAGAAGGGACTTCCTGAAAAAGACAACCCTGCTTGGAGCAGGAGCTTTCTTTTTCAATCCACT
>CAYLYN010000117.1:10792-13704 GCA_964387565.1 uncultured Rikenellaceae bacterium
CGCCGGTGCAGACGGACTAATGCTCGTTATGCTTGACCGGCAGGAACATGCCTGGCCAACAGCTCAGAAAGCTGCTGAAACCGGGATTCCTTTAATAATCTATTCACCACTAGGCACTTCATTCACTACAAATACGATAAACCTTGCCGGCAGACAAGGCTGTGTAATTTATTCCACCAATGATTTCAACCAGCCGGTTTATGGATTGAAAATGCTCAAAGCAGGTGCTCTTATAAAAAAAACAAGGTGTGTTGTGATTGAAGGAAAGGAAAGAACAGAGAAATTACTGTCAAAAGACACCGGAATAAAACTACAATATGTTCCGGCAGAAACTTTCATCAATACTTACAATAAAATGCCGGTAAGCAATGATGTTATAAAAATGGCAGATGACTATATAAGCCTGGCAACAGATATGAGAAATGCCACAAAGCAGGATGTTATCAATGGTATTAAAAGCTACCTGGTAGCCGGAAGAATACTTGAAGAAGAGCAAGCGGATGCAATTTCAATGGATTGCCTGGGTGCCCTGGGTAAACTAAATGTCAGCCTGCCCTGCATATCATGGTCGAGAATGAATGATGATGGTATTCCGGCAGCCTGTGAAGCTGACACCGGTTCCATTGCAACTCACATAATGGTACAATATCTTTTTGACCGTCCGGGATTTCAACAGGATCCGGTGGCTGATACATCAGATGATACCCTTATAGGAGCTCATTGTTCATGCCCTACCCGCTTAAACGGTTTCAACAACCCTCCTGAACCTTTTGAGCTGATCCACCATCATGGAAACAGGGATGCAGTACCACGAACAATATGGAAAGTCGGACAAAGGGTTACCTGCATGGACTTCTTGCCTGAGGAGGGAAGATCAAAAATGCTTATTTCAACCGGAACAGTGGTTGATAATATGAGTGTACCTCCTTCAGGCGGGTGCGTCGTTTCTGTCAAGGTAAAGATGGACAGAGGACAGGAGGTTCTCTCATTTCCTGGTTTTCACCAGCTTTTCTTCTACGGTGATTATGCAAAAGAATTAAAAGCCTTCTGTCAGCTCTATAATTATGATGCTGTGATTGTCTGATTATCAGACTACCTATTATTCTGATATTCAATATCTTACATAAATACTACTGTCGTGTCAGCCGGATTGCCTTTATCAGTCCGGCATCCTCCTTAGATGGTTCAAGAAGCTTCAGGACAATCTGTTCATTTCCCTGTTCCAGGTCAATATCTCCGGCTGTCATCCATGACCAGGTTCTTTCCACTGATTCACTTCGCTTCACATAATCACGTTCAGGGAGAATTACCGACTCAAAAGGATCTTCAATCCTGAACATACAAATGCTTTTGTTTGATTTAATAATAAAGTCACTCCCGATATCTGCAGCCGGGCAACCATACCTGAGTTCAACTTTATACATACCGCCTGTCACTATATCAAGGCTCCAGAAGATTGAATCACCAGCCTTCTTCCAGCCCAGTGTATGAGCCTGATTAGGGTGAATGCTTGAGAATTTAATATTCCCTGTAAGTGTTGCATCCTGAACAGGCAGAACGAAACTCCTTTCTTCAGGAAAACCGGCTTCTATTGTTAAAACAGGTCTGTATCCGCTCACAAGTTCATCCTCCCATCTTCCAAGCAGTCCGGAAAGATCCTTAACTTTTTCCTTTTCAAAATCTGCGAGATCATTTTTCTGATCCGGATCGTCAATCATATTATACAGTAGGGTATCATCCTTTGTTCTGACAAGCCGGAACTCATTATTTCGGACTGAAGCATTGCAGTTTTTCAGGTTCTGGAAAGCCTGTCTGGAAAATATATGTCTGTCAACCGGTGACATTTCCTGAAGGATTATCCGCGACAGATCCATTCCGTCAAGTGGTTTATCAGCATCAAATTTAATATCGCACAGCTTAAGCAGGGTAGGAAGAATATCAATATCCTGTGCAAGCTGGCTGGTAGTACCCGGTTCAATAACAGACGGCCACCTTATAAAGAAAGGCACTCTTACCCCACCCTCATCTGCTGATCCCTTTATGCCTTTCATGCCGCCATTGTAGCGGACAGTATTAGGACCATTATCGGAAAAGAAAACCACTATTGTATTGTCTGACAGTTCGAGCTCATCAAGCTTTCTGAGTATCCGTCCGATGTTCTCATCCATATTTTCAACCATTCCGTAGACTGAAGAAAGAGTTGAATCGAGTCCAGCAGAATTGTATTTACTGAAGTATTTTTCAGGTACCTGAAAGGGAGAATGAGGGACATTATATGGGACATAGCAAAGGAAAGGTCTCTCCTTGTTATTTTCAATAAAATCCAGAGCCTTATCAGTAAAAAAGTCGCTTGTATATCCCTCAGCCTTTATTTCGTCATCATTATGCAGAAAAAGTGCATCATAGTAATAACCCAGATGGCCCATACAAAAGCCAACGAACTCATCAAAACCCTGCCTGTTCGGATGCTGAAGATAATAACCTCCGTTATGCCATTTTCCGAAACAGCCGGTTGCATATCCATTTTCCTTAAGTATTTCTGCAATTGTGACTTCATCACCTCTCATGTTCTCATATCCCTGTGTCACTGATGAGACACCCGTTCGCAGGAAGTAACGACCGGTAAGCATTTCCGATCTGGTAGGAGCACTCAGCGGGCAGACATAGAACCTGTCGAAGCTCATGCTCTGGGCAGCAAACTGGTCGAGAACAGGTGTTCTGACAATATTGTTTGCATTAATATGCAGATCACCCCAACCCATATCATCGGCGAGGATAATAACAATATTTGGCTTGTCAGTTTCTCTTTCACTGCATGCAGTAAATGTAGCAGCCAGGCCAGCAATACAGAGAGGAACAGTCTGATTAGAAATTTTCATAACCTTCTTATTAAGAACTTACACAACTTGTCC
>CAYLYN010000118.1:0-13552 GCA_964387565.1 uncultured Rikenellaceae bacterium
GAATAATTACAACAACAGGTTGAACCGTGATACGAACAATTTTGTAAGGAATGTTCACGGTCTTCTAAGGAAGAACAGGAGGATCATGGCTGATCTTTATGCTGAGGATAAATTAAGGGTACATAAGGACGCTCTATTTGCCCTCGGATATAATTTCAGCTTTTTCACCCATGTAATAGAAACATCAGACGGACGGAGGTTTCAGTATTGCTTTGAATACGGGTATTGTGAATCTGATGATGATTTTATTGAATTGAAAATGAACAGCCAGTACATTGATTATCAGTAGGAGGATGGTCAGATCCGGATTGCATCTGGTTCCGGGACTTTATTCTTTTTTGTCCTGGGTTTAAGGCTTCCTGTGTATTTAACAGAGTCAATCATGTTGGCTGAAATTGTTGTGCTGCAATTCCCGTTCTCACTGATGATTAGCTGAATATGAAATATATCATTATCCCCTTTCACCTCCATTTTTATTGTATAAGTTCCTTTGGAGGTGTTTTTCTCCATCCTGTAATAAGTTGGCTGACCTGAAAGTTTTATCCCTGCTATTGGCATAAAACCTATTTGTCTGCCCATATATGCTGCACTTATATAGGCTTTGTCACCGTCAATTAAAATAAAATTGCTTCGCGGTATAAGGTTAATCATTCCATACCGGTACATATAAAGCCTTTCAAACTCAACTACAAAACTTTTTGATTCCACGGCAGATTTAACCATTTCTCTTTTAGCCGCCTTCTTTTCACTACGGCTTGTTTTATCTTCATTCTGTGGCTTTCCTGAAGTTAAAACGATCAGAGCGGGTAAAATAAGGAATATTATCAGCAGTCTTTTCATGGCATGAGAATTTGTAGATGAAATCACAAATTTCATGCCATGTCCTGTAACTATAATCCTATTTCAGGAAAGGAAAGTATGTCTTAAGATTCTCACTGGTGAGTCTGACCCCGTATCCTGAATCCTGGAAAGCTTCACAATATTTTATAGTTGATCCTTTTTCCATTCCGTAAAGTTCGATAAGCTTTGTGCGATAAGGAGTAGCATCCGAACTACCCTTCCTGGTTTCTCCCAGCCAAATCCTTCTCTCTTTTTCAGATGCAGGAACCTGATCAAGATTTCCCCTGTTATATGGCAACCATTCATACATCTGAGAAGTGTGCTGATGGTACATATCCATCTTTTTCTCAATCACGTCATCAATATCAATTGCCACATCTGCAGTAAAAGGTTCCGGATGAATGAATCCGTCGCTCATGAAGAGAAACATCGGATTTCTCTTAAGATGCGGAACCTCGGGCAGGATAGTAGGCACAGTAACCATATAAGCTGCATCAAGAACCAGGACTCCTGTGTACCTGTGGTCAGGATGATAGTCGTAAGGTCTGGGGAATATTACAAGGTCAGAGTTATGTTCCCTTATAACTTTGATTATCTGCAAACGGTTTTCAAATGTAGGCATCAGCTGCCCGTCATGATTGTCGAGTGTGATATACTTTATACCAATTACATCTCCTGCTTTTCTGGCTTCCTCTCGGCGAATCCTGGCGAGTTCTACAGCCTTTATGGACTGATGTCCGGCATCTCCGTTGGTTACAGACACCATCATAACATTGTGTCCGGCCTGAGCCCATTTATAAGCGCATCCGCCTACTTTGTCAGGATCGTCAGGGTGTGCTCCTATGATAATAATGTTAAGTTTTTTCCCTGGTTCGGCCTGTGCAAGTAGCTGACCTGAAAACATTGGAAAAAGAATTGTTGCAACTAAAATACAAATACGTGTCTTCATAATTTGGATTATTATCTGATTTACCATTCTGAGTTTGCTAATTGCCAGATATTTAAATAGCTTATCCTGATTATTTTTTCCATAATGTCCAGGTTAAGTGTTGATACTTCATCACCTGGTTTATGATATTCTTCCCTGTGTCCCGGTTTGAATCTAAGAACGGGAATGCCCTTTGCTACAAAGGATCTGTGGTCCGAACCTCCGGGCGGATCATCAGAGGGCTGGTAATCAATACTCAGGTCGATCTTATAATTGTACTGGTTAGCAGCAGTGATATCCTCAAAGATCTTGTACTTTTTTGTGTAGGTCATAGTCACCCTGGTCGGTTCTGAGTCTGTGACATACCTTGATATCATATCAAAATTCAGATTGAGCTTCACGTTCTTAACTGGAAAGTCAAGATTGTCAAGATAATACCTCGAACCAAGAAGTCCGAGCTCTTCGGATGTCCACAGGGCAATAATAATACTCTTTTCGGGCCTGATGCCGGTTTCCATAATTGCTTTGGCAAGAGTCATAATACCAACTGTCCCAGATGCATTGTCATCAGCCCCATTCCAGATATATCCATTTCCGTGTCCAATATGGTCATAATGAGCTCCGAGTACTATAAACTCATCACTCTTCTTACCTTCAATTATTCCAATAATGTTTCTTACTGCGATCTGGCTTGTAACAACACTTGATCTTATGTAAATCTCCTTATTAATGAGAGAAGTAAGCAGATATGGCTGGTTTAAATCTGCCTTTGCAATGTAATCATCAATATTAATACCACTGCCTTTAAGAAGCTCATTTGCCGCCTTAACTGATACAACAGCTCTTTTAGGTCCATCGCTGTATCTTTCACCTGGTATTGAATAGTATGCCCTTGGCCTTCCCTGCCACAGATTCTCCTCTGCGGGAGACAGATTCATGAAATCCGGTCTCCCTGGTCTGCCGACTACCATATCACCGGGACTGAACTCAATAATACCTGCCGCTCCCATGACTCTGAGAACTGAATCCATTTTAACCGATTCATATCTTAATTCTGAACGATTCAGCTTATCAGATACAAACTTCGGGAACCCTGAGATCCTCAGAACTACTTTGCCCCTGACATCGAGTTTGGCGAAATCATTATATCTAAGACTCTCATTTTTATAAGCATATCCTGCAAATATAACAGGTGCAGTAAGTTCGAATGAAGGTTCTGAAGGTCTTACTGTAAAATCAACATCTTTTGTAAGAGAGGTTGTTTTTATTGTTTTTCCCTCAACTGAACGAATCTGCATAACCTGATCATTGCCAGGCACCGTCTTAAGCAAAATAAAATTTTGAAAATATGTTCTGTTCTGAGTACCCTTGTCAGAATTTGATCTCGAATAATCACCAAAAGGTTTGACTCCATAGAGCTGAAGCATACCTGCAATATAGTCTCCTGCCATTCTTTCACCTTTCTCACCGGCGGCTCTTCCTTCCATCCAGTCTGATGCCAGGAAGGAGATCTGTGCTTTAATGACATCTTCAGTAATAGCTTTTAATCCTTTTTCCTCAGGTTTTTCCTGAGCATTCAGGATTGCAGCTGACAGTAAATAAAAAACAACAAGAATTGTAATTCTAAATTTCATCCTCAAAAGTATTGTGCTTCATTCTATTATCTTATAACCTGCCTCGCTTTGCTTTTAAAAACATCTCCCTAACCCCCCTTCGCATTGCTCAGGGCAAGCTCTTCAAAGGGGGAATTCAACTTTCCGACTTCCGACTTAAAAGTTCACCCCACTAAGGTAATTATTAATTGTATTTTGAATTACATTTCTATCTTTGAAAAAATGAAAGTAAAAATTTTTTATAAATGAAGATAGTGTTTTCATCATTATTGATATTATTAATATCCGGAAACGTCTTATACTGTCAGCCAAAGGAAGTTTATGAACATGGATATATTGTAAAACAGGGGCAGAAAGCTCCGGATTTTGTAATTAATGAAGCAGGAGGCAAATCTTACAGGCTATCTGATCTCAGGGGAAAGGTAGTTATGCTTCAGTTTACTGCGAGCTGGTGCAGTGTATGCCGCCAGGAGATGCCGTTCATTGAAAAGGAGATATGGCAGGCAAAAAGATCTTCAGATCTGGCAGTAATAGGGATTGACCGGGATGAACCTTTAGAGAAAGTACTTAAATTCCGCAGGGATATCGGGATAAGCTATCCTCTTGCCCTTGATCCGGGAGCTGATATATTCGCTCTTTATGCTTTAAAGGATGCCGGAGTAACACGAAATGTTATCATTGACCGTAACGGCACGATCATTTTCCTTACCAGGCTTTTTGAAAGAGAGGAATTCGACCGGATGAAGGAGATCATTTTTAAAGAACTTGACAGGAAATAATTCAAATATTTTGACGTTATGGTTAGAAACTTTGAATTTCGCTCTGCGAAGCAACCATTTTGCCATTCCGATCGTTATAGTAATAGTTATTTAAACTGATATACTCTTTAACAATTAATTAAAACTCAAATGATGAAAAAGTTATCATTAATTCTTCTGGCTGTCATAGTCTCATTTCCAGTATTTTCGCAAATCAAATTCGGAATTAAGGCTGGAGCCAGTACAAATTCCATTACCATGGATGAGATAAAGCAGGTTACCTCCGGTACAACAACTTATACTATTCAGAAGCTGGAAGAGGCGAAATATGGTTTTCACGGAGGTGTTTTTATGAGAGTCAAGGTACTTAAGCTTTTTGTACAGCCGGAGGTTCTTTTTGCATCCAAAAGCAGTGCCTATACTGTAACAAATGTAACAACTTCCACGGCAAAGGAGGTTGTTCAGAATCTTAATAAGCTTGATATTCCAGTTATGGTCGGACTTAAATTCGGACCAGCCAGGATTAATCTTGGGCCAACAGGGTCCATTCTGATCGGATCTCCCAAAGAGCTTATCGACAGTCCTGATTTCAAATCTATGTATGCAGGCATGACCTTTGGATATCAGGCTGGTGTGGGACTTGATATTCTTAATAAATTAACCCTTGATTTGAGGTATGAAGGAAGTCTGAAAAAGTATCAGACACAGATTGAAAATATTACCGGTACTAAATTTAGCCTTGATGACAGGCCAAATGCTTTCCTGTTCAGCATAGGCCTGATGTTCTGACCGGTTTATAATAATGAGGGGCTCTGTATGTAAAAAAGCCCCTCTGTTGTTCTTATTTTCCCAGGAGCATTTTTGCAGCAACAAGAAGTAAAAGCACACCGAAAATCTTTTTCAGTGTTGCCTGTGGCAGGTTTAGTGCCCATTTGGACCCGAAATAGGATCCGATAAGGAAGCAGACAGCAAGAATCAGGGCATATGTTATATTCACCTGACCTGCTTTGTAATAATTATAGGCTGCTATTATTCCAATTGGCGGAAGCATTACGGCAAGACTTGTTCCCTGCGCCATCTGCTGATTGAATCCAAGAAAAAACACCAGGGCAGGTATCATTATGATCGCACCACCGATACCAAGCATGCCGGCAAAAGCTCCGGTGACTATTCCAATTCCTATAAGGATCAATAACAGTGAAGTAGACATTTTCATAGAGTATTAGTTAATATAAGTGTCAGCAAATTTATAAATTATTAGGGACAATCACCGGATGGAAAAAGGGAGTCCCGATAGCTATCGGGAGGGAGAAGGGGAGAAGGGAAGATTTTATCTTTTTGAATAAAATGCAATTAAATATAACTTTGCAGGGTTTATAAATTATGAAGAAAAAAATAATCTATTTATTGTCAGGAACATTAATTGTCATTATTGCCCTGATTGTTATATTTTACAGCTTTATTTTTGGCATCTCAGTGATTCCTCATGCCGGAGGCAGTACTTTATATCTGCCGTCAGGATCAACATATAGTCAGGTATTGGATACTTTACAATCAGGTCTGTCAATAAAGAAACCGGAATTACTTGACTGGCTGGCAAAAAAGAAGAAATATCCTGAAAGAATAAAACCGGGCAGATATATTATTAAACAGCCAGTATCAATAAATGAACTTGTTAATATTCTCCGTTCAGGCCGACAGTCACCTGTCAGAGTAACATTCAATAATATCAGGACTCTGAATCAGCTTGCCGGGAAATTCGGCCGGCAACTGGAAGTTGATTCACTCCGTATAATGGATTTCCTTGCTGATGAATCAAATTATGCCTCAAACGGTTTCAGGAAAGAAACCATTATCTCGGTATTCATTCCTGATACTTATGAATTCTACTGGAATACTGATGCTGAAGGTGTATATCAGAGAATGCTGAAAGAGTACAACCGTTTCTGGAATACAGAACGTGAGGCTAAAGCAAAAGAACTGGGACTTACCAAAACTGAGGTCTCCATTCTCGCTTCAATAATAGATGATGAGGTTACAAAGAAGGAGGATAAACCGAAAATAGCCGGAGTGTATCTTAATCGTCTTAAAAGAGGCATCCCGCTTCAGGCATGTCCTACTATCAAATTTGCCATGAATGATTTTACTATTACCCGGGTTCTTAAAGTACACCTCCAGACAGATTCACCATACAATACATACAGATACAGAGGTTTTCCCCCTGGTCCGATAGGCTGCCCTTCAGTTGAGGGACTGGATGCTGTTCTGAATGCTGCAAAACATGATTATCTCTATTTTGCTGCCAAAGCTGATTTCTCGGGATACCATAATTTCTCAAGAACCCTGTCTGAACATAACAGGTATGCAGCCGAATACCAGAGGGAACTGAACAGGAGAAAGATATACAGGTAGGAGAGCGGAGAGCGTAAAGCGGAGAGTGGAGAGTGGAGAGTGAAAAACCTGATGCAGGTGTCAGGAGTTAAACTCCGACGTCCAGCGTCCAGCGTCCGGCATCCGGCGTCTGCTGCCTGCCAGGTTTAAATACAGAAGCTTTTGTTAATATAAATTCTTCACTTAATCAGAAAGAGATGAAAAAGACAACCGGGCATCAAATAATTTTACATCTAATTTCCCTTTTCCTGTTTCTTGTTTCCTGTAATAATGGGAATGAATCTGCGACTGTAGCTTTCACCATCAACGAAAAAGATCTTATACCTGAAGGCATAACCTATGACCCCGTAACAAGTCAGTTTTTTGTCAGCAGCATTGGTAAGGAGAAGGTAGTTGCAATATCAGGGGATGGAACTGTGAGTGACTTCATAACATCAGGGAGAGACAGTATCATGGAAACACTTGGAATGAAAGTAGATCCTGATGCACGGCGCCTGTGGATTGTTTCGAACAAAACAAGGGATAAGGTAAATTATTCATCGGTTCATATATATAACATTGATTCAAAATCGCTTATTGAAAAGTTTACGATTAGTGACACCTCGCGACACCTGTTCAACGATCTGGCTTTGAACAGCAGAGGTGATGCTTTCATTACGGATTCTTATTCAAGCAAGATCTACAGGGTTGATTCCGGTCTGATGAACCTGGAGATATTTGCCGGACCTGATAGTCTTCTTCTATGGATAAATGGAATAGTAGTTTCACCGGATGATGAGATTTTATATGCTGCTGCAGGAGCCCGTATTTCAATAATAGATAGCCGTACCAGAGAAATAAAACCAATTGTTGACATGGATAGTACAGGAACCGGTGGTATAGATGGACTTGTATTTTACAAAGGGTCACTGATTGGAATTGTTAATTCGAAAGATACTGAAAGTGAAATGTTTGTGGCCCGATATATATTGAGTCCGGATTTAAAGGAAATAACAGAGAAGCAGATAATTGATAAAGGTAACCCTCTTTTTAATCTTCCAACAACATCTACAATGGCAGGTGATGATCTCTACTGCCTGGGTAATACTTCATTAAGGTTATACTTCCAGGATAAGAATAACGAAAAGGGATTATTTAAAAATCCACTTATTTTAAAATATACGGTTAAAAACTAAATGGATCACTTTCTTAAGAACCGTAAGGTTGTTTTTTCTGTTACAAACTGTATCTGCTACGATCAGCGGGTTCTTAAGATGGCTGCTACTGTAAGCTCCCTTGGAGCTGAAATAACCCTGATCGGCAGAAAAAAAGGGGAGTGTTGTCAGGTTGGTAATATTCCTTTCAGGACAAAAAGGTTCAGGATGTTATTTAATAAAGGATTTCTTTTTTATAAATTCTTTAATATCAGACTTTTATTCTATCTGCTTTTTCACCGGTTTGATATACTTGTTGCAAATGATCTTGATACCCTGCTGCCAAATTATCTTATATCGAGGTTCAGGGGCATCCCGCTCGTATATGATTCTCATGAGTACTTTACCGGTGTACCGGAACTGAATGGGAGACCGTTTGTAAGACGGGTATGGAAAGAGATTGAGCGATATATCCTTCCTAATTTACAATATGTAATTACTGTAAGCGGTAATATTGCAGAGCTGTACCATAACGAATACAGAATTAAACCTGCCGTGATACGAAATCTTTCCAATTCATCGGAATCGGTTATTCAGTACAGCAGAAAAGAGCTTGGAGTCCCTGAAAACCATTTCCTCATTATTATTCAGGGAGCCGGCATTAATATCGACAAGGGAGCCGAAGAGCTGATTGAAGCTGTAAAAAATACTGAAGATGTGTCGCTTATTATTGCTGGTGCAGGTGATGTAATTCCTGACCTGAAAAAGAGGGTAGCCAGCTTGCTTATCACAGAAAGAATTAAATTTTTTCCACTGATGCCATGGGAAAAGCTCATCAGTTTAACTAAATCTGCTGATGCAGGAATGTCATTGGAAAAAGATACCAATCTGAATTACCGGTTCAGTCTTCCGAATAAACTTTTCGATTATATATCTGCAGGAATACCGGTGATCTCAGGAGCTCTTCCTGAAATAAAAAAGGTAATTGAAACTTATGAATGTGGAATAATAGTTCCTGAAATAACTCCTGAATGTATCAGCAAAGCTGTTTCATCTCTAAGAGACAATAGGGATTTGATGGATTATCTTAAACAAAATTCTGCTCATGCCTCAAAAACACTGAACTGGGAAAATGAGTCTGAAAAAGTAGTAGTATTCTACCGGAGAGTAGTAACACAAGCTGTTTGATATGATTATATTACCTTTGTGAAAATTAGTGTCTCAGCGCCTTAGTTGCAAAAAATATTTAATTTGTCAATAATTTTACTATTCGAACTTGGAAAAGCATGATATCATAAGGAAAACCTTTCCCTTCCTGGAAAAGGGATTAATTAATGAGATTGTCAGTGTATCAACCATCCATGAGCTGAAAACAGATGAAAGCGTTCTGTCTGAGGGCGATTATATAAAATCATTTCCTATGATAATCTCAGGATGCCTCAGGGTAGTCAGACTTTCCGAAGATGGGAATGAATTGTTGCTTTATTATCTTGTTGGTGGTGAAATCTGCAGTATGGCACTTACCTGTTGCATCGGCCTTCAGAAGAGTAAAATCAGGATGATAGCAGAGGAAGACTCACTTGTAATTACGGTTCCTGTTAATATGCCCGAACGATGGATGACTGAATACAGATCGTGGAAAGAGTACATGATGTATTCCTATAAACATCGCTTTGATGAGCTGCTCGATGCCATTGATGCGATAGCCTTTATGAAGCTTGATGACAGGCTGATCAGGTTTTTTGAAGAGAGGTTCAGTTCAACAGGAAAGACAATTTTTCATGGGACTCATCAGGATATTTCAGAACAATTGAATACATCGAGGGAAGTAATTTCTCGATTGTTGAGAAATCTCGAGAATAAAGGCCTCATTATAACTGAAAGGAATTCAGTTGATTACTCAGTTCTTGTAAGAAAAAGCTCTCCTCTGTGACTTTAGTCACTGACCAGGTATTTTGATGTAAGGATCTTTGCATCAAAATATTTTCATGAAAGAGTTTATAAAACAACACCGGTCCGACATTATTTTTTCACTGGCAGGCGGCATAGGAGGATTCCTATACTGGAAGTTTATTGGCTGTCTGAGCGGTACTTGTGTTATTAAGTCAGTGTGGTATCTTTCAACTCTTTATGGAATGGCACTGGGCTGGGTCATTGGTAGCCTTGGAAGGGATCTGTTAATGAGTTTCAAAAAGGAAAAGAAATATGACCAGTAGTTTCAGTGATATTATAAACAGTGAAATACCTGTCCTGGTTGATTTTTCAGCTGAATGGTGCGGTCCGTGCAAGATGATGAAGCCTGTTCTTGAGCAGCTTAAGGATAAAATGGAAGACAGGATCAGGATCATCAAGATAGATGTGGATAAGAACAGGGAACTGGCAGGCAGATACCGGGTTCAGAGTGTACCAACCCTGATGCTTTTCCAGAATGGAAAGACCATTTGGTCGGGAGTCGGAGTAAAAACATCAAACTATTTGGAAAATGTTATTATCAGTAATAGTACTGTCGTATCTTACTAAAAAGGTTATCGATTATCTTAAGAAAAGAAAAATAGGTGCTACTGTAAAGCCCTGTTTGCCCGTTGCTTAGATTGTTTTTTAAACCCCTGACTCGCAACACTCCTTCGCTGCCTTCTCCTCCGGCTGGAGAATCAGGCTGGCTTCGGACTTCGTCCACCGTAGCGGACTACGTCCGACAAAGGCGGAGTGCAAAGCCAGCAACCATCACTTTTCGTCCCTCAACAAATTTTTTTACATTTGCAGCCATTACAGCAAATTGATAATGGAACCCCTTTTTCTTCCCAAAACCTTGTCACTGTACAAAAGGGTAGGATATACCCGTGAACAGGTACAAACGGATATTTTCTCAGGCATCATTGTAGGTATTCTGGCACTTCCTCTGGCTATTGCATTTGCAATCGCTTCAGGTGTAAGTCCTGATAAGGGACTGGTTACAGCTATCGTTGCCGGATTCATAATATCCTTTCTTGGGGGCAGTCGTGTTCAGATAGGAGGACCCACGGGTGCTTTCGTTGTTATTGTAGTTGGTATCGTCCATTCATATGGATTACAGGGACTGATCATTTCAACCATACTTGCGGGCATAATTCTCATTTTATTTGGCTTGCTCAGACTCGGAACGCTTATCAAATTTATACCAATACCTCTGGTAACAGGATTTACAAGTGGTATTGCTGTTATAATTTTTACATCGCAAATAAATGATTTTCTGGGGCTTGAATTGACAGGTATTCCTTCTGAATTTACAGGAAAATGGATTTTATTTTTTGAAAATTTAAGTAAAATCAATTTCTACTCAGTAATTATTGCAGGAGCGACAGTCTTAATCAGTGTCTATTCTAAAAGATTCTTCAGAAAAATACCCGGAGCCTTTATCTCAATACTTTTAATGACGCTGGTTGCAGTTCTTTTCAAACTACCTGTTCAGACAATCGAGAGTGTGTATGGAGTTATACCTGACTCTATCAAAATTGGCGATTTCTCATCGTTTAACCTTAGTGATATTGCTGTTTATATAAGGCCTGCAATTACTATTGCAATTCTGGGTGCCATAGAATCACTTCTTTCAGCCGTTGTTTCAGATGGAATGATAAGCAGCAGTCACCGGTCAAATACAGAACTCATTGCCCAGGGTATAGCAAATATAGCCTCAGGTATTTTTGGCGGGATCCCTGCAACCGGGGCAATAGCCCGTACAGCCACAAACGTTAAGAATGGTGCCAGAACACCCATAGCCGGGATGGTTCATGCTCTTACACTTCTCCTGATAATGCTGTTCTTCGGAAAGTATGCAGCTATGATCCCTCTGGCCTGTCTTGCAGGAATTCTTATTGTTGTTGCATATAATATGAGTGAATGGAGGTCCTTTATTTCAATAATGAAAGGATCAAAATATGATGTGCTGGTGCTTCTGGTAACGTTCTTTCTAACGGTATTTGCCGATCTTACCATTGCAATAGAAGTGGGTATGATACTTGCAGCTTTGCTCTTTATGCAGCGTATGGCAAAAATTGGTGAGGTTTATGAGCTCGAAACTGATAAAGATAATATTGAGGAGTATGAATCGCTTCCCAAAGGTATTTCTGTATATGAAATAAACGGACCCTTCTTCTTTGGTGCTGCAAACAGATACAAAGAGGTTCTCAAGGAGGTTGGTATCAGATCGAAGGTAATGGTACTGAGAATGAGAAATGTCCCGTTTATCGATGCTACTGGGGTGCATAATTTCAGGGAAGTACTTAAAACCCTTACTCATTATAAGGTGAAGATTATTCTGTCAGGTGTCCGGCCGGAAGTCCTTGATGTGCTTAAAAAGTCCTCTATTGAGCAATATATTCCCGACGATTTTATTTGCTCAAATTATGATACTGCAAAATTAAAGGCTGTAGAGGTTTTAAAAGATTTGAGTGGGAGGAGAGGTTGATTTTCCTCACGCCTCACGCCTCACGCCTCATTCTACAAACTCCTCATACAATATCCTTACAACATCTCTCTGCACCGGTGCAAAACCATCAACATAGGTTCCATATTCCTTTGAAGTCCCGTTTGTCATCATGACGATACCAAACTTCTTCACCGGTTCAAAATACATTGCACTGAAAAGCCCGTATGCTGATCCGGTATGTCCGGTCATTATTTCTGCGGGAATTAAATTTGAAGATATATTCAGCCCCATACAGTATGAACCTTCCTCGCCTGTAGCAATTACCGGTGTCTGCATTAACTTTGAATTATCTTCACTGATGATCCGTACTGCGGTTGCCGGATCTGTTCCATTGTTCATATGCATAATCATATACCTGGCCAGATCAGGAGCAGATATTTTCATTCCTCCTGTAGGTGAAAAGAGAGGAGCTGAATATCCAGTAATATATTTCTCCGGGACAAGATCCTGTGACCTGCTTAAATAGGCATTTTCCGATAAGATAAACCCTGTTGAATCAGCATTATAGAGAGAGGCAAAGTCAGAAGCCTGGAAATCATCAGGATTGAAGCTGGCGTGCAAACCAAGCGGCCCGGATATAACCTGTTTTACATACTTGTCGAATCTGATCCCTGATATCTTTTCCACAATCGCCCCGAGAGTGTTGAATCCAAGATTGCAATACTGGTAACCTGTTCCCGGCATATAGTCGTTGTAACATTTAGTGTATTCAGGATTTTTCGAAGGATTCAGAATATCCAAAGTAAAATATCCCTGTGAATCATTTAGGGATGATGAATGTGAGAGCAACATTTTCACAGTAACGGGTACGTCGGGAAATTTAGGATTCCTTATCCTGAAACCAACCAGATCACTTACGTCCTGATCAACCGATATCAGGTTCTTATCTGCCAGGGTCATCAGAGCTGTTGTTGTAAAAGACTTGGAGATGGAGGCTATCCTGAAAATATCATCTGATTTCAAATTAGTGTTTTTCTCCAGACTGCTTTTTCCGAAAGCACGGGTGTAAATAATTTTGTTATCCTTAACCACTGCCACAGAAAGTCCTATTGTGCCGGATTTCTCCATGTAGGCCTCTATCCTTTCATCTGCTCTTTTTTCCGAACTGCTGCAAGAAATTACTATTATAGAAACACTTAGGAATAACAATATTACTTTCAAGTAGCTGCAGTTTTTTTTCATAAAATTCAGGTTTTAATATTCTGTTTATTTCTTATTATTCCCATCTGGATGCAAGTGCGGATTTGGCTTCGCCGAGCTCGCAGTAGCTAGCGCGGATTTGTAATCCGTGCTTCTGGTCTGCTCGGTTGCAATCCGTGTATTTGGTTTTGTTTTTGTTTTAAAGGCACCGATTACATCCTGATCACACTGGTTTGGCCCCATATAAAACTAGACTAAAAGTACTGAATTAAAATTGTACTTTT
>CAYLYN010000119.1:0-13468 GCA_964387565.1 uncultured Rikenellaceae bacterium
TCCCATTGCTTTCAAGAAAATGATTGATCTTAAAATGTTTATGAAACTCGTCATATTCGTATAGTGACGCATCTGATTTAAATTGGCCATCAATAGCATCATGAAGCATATGATTATCAGGGAAGACAGCCTTTAAATTGAGCAACGTAAGTCCTTTTATCTCACTGTTTCCATCCTTACTGAAATAATAAGATGTAATTGTCTTTGAACCACCAGTTTTGGGACTCCCAGATTGAACAATTTGCTGACTATATACCCATAGTACACCCTTATCCTGAAGTAGAAAATGCTCCTTGCCCTGGAACCGGGTTACCTTATCATCACACATCTGGAAACCCCATATTTCATTTTTCCTAAGGTTGTAACGTTTCCCTTCATGAACCACTTTAATAAAATCTTTGCTGACAAAATCGTTCAGTATGATTTTATGCTTTTCAGTGGCACAGTCAATGCCGTACTCCATTTTACCTGTTGTATAGTCAGAATATGTTCTGAAAACGCCACTTTTTTGGCCTTGCAAAGAGACAGAGCTAATTAATGACGCTACTGCTAAGACGTAATAAAATTTTGTAGATTTTTTTGTCGTTTTCATATTATGTAATTTTAAATGATGAAATTAAATGTAATAAGTTTTAAGACCTTATTCCCTGGACTTACAGTTTCGTAGTCACTTACCTAATTCTCTCATATTTACAACAATCCGGTAAGGCATCATAAGCTTTATCTTTAGCACTTTTGAGACCTGTGTCGTGACCTGCTTTTGCTAGTTTACCGCTTATATAATCCATGCTGGATCTTCCGGGTTCATAAACTACTGTAAGAAATTTTGTTTTTACATTCCAATCTGCTGTAGTGGCACCATATGCCAGTGCAATTTTTTCTATGCGCGCTTTGCACATTGCACATTTTCCCCACACTTTTAGCGTTTCAGTTTTAGGAGGAAGCATCGGCATATTAGAATGTTGATTCATATTCATGTTCGAGTTCATGTTGGACCCTGATCCCATACTTGAGTGATCATGCTGGGCAGATAATGTAGTACTTAATGCAAGTATGCCAATTGCCGTGGTAAGAAATTTAAATATTTTCATTTTTGAATGTGATTAAATTTTAACTAATCCTATTTTCTATTTTTTTTACTATTTGATATTGAGAAAAGTTTAATGACATCCGGAAGAATGTTGATTCCTACCGGATGATTGTCCATAATGAGAAGCCATACAGCCACTTGTCATTAACAGAACAAGTAATGAAACGGCTAATAAAACTTTTATATTTTTTTTCATTTTGTTTCAATATTAAATTAAAAATAAAAGGGTGTTAAATTATGTAATTATTGTTATTTCTGCCTGATAATTAAACCATTGGGCTTTTCACCAACAGGTATTCTCATTATCTCTTTAAGTTCAGCTACATTGACCACTGAAACCGAATTATCATCCTGGTTTGTGACATAACATGTTTTCCCGTCTTGAGAAAATGTCATTGCGCCTGCACCGCTTCCTACAGTTACCGATCCTCCATGGTTGTAAACATTTCCATTTTGAGTCCAGTAATGAATCTTAGCACCAATTGGATCCGAAACCCACAGTTGGTTCATCATAGAATTTCTGCTAACCATTCCGGGAGTAAATCCAATCTGGATTGAATCAGACATCATGTTATTCATGATATTGACAATTCCTATAGAATTGGTTTCTTCATTATCGATATACATCATTCCATGCATTCCTGGAAATGCACCAACCGTACCCTGTCCGGTATTTATAGTACCTGTAATCGTTTTCGTAACAGCATCAATTACAGTAACTGAGCCTGACATTCCATTTGCAACAAATACCTTTTTACCATCATCTGAAAATGCAATTCCTGCAGGCATATTGCCTACAGTTACAGAATTTAATAGATTGTAGGAATCCGCACTAAACACATTTACTTTTCCAACAGGCATCATAAGAGCTGTCCATATCTCTTTTCCGTCAGGAGAGAAGATCGCATCATAAGGCATCCCTTCGAGATTAATTTCTTTAAGCAGATCTCCTGTAATTGCATCAAGGATCAAAATCTTGCCCTGCATCTGCATTATCTCAGTCGTAGTTGTCGTAGAATTTCCATTATGATGTTGATAATGAATATCCCCATTACTTCCCTGAGGTGAAGTGTTCATCATCATTTCATATCCACCGTCAAAATCCATTCCCGGTTCAGTTATAACCAGTTTGCTCTTATCAGGTGAGAGCGAAATATGAAATGGCCACATGTTATTATACGTTGAGTTGCCACTCATCATACCCCCTCCCATCATAGTACCTGGCGAACCCAGACTAATAGTTTTTTCTACTTTATCAGTCGATGTGTTAATTACAGATAAGGAATTACTTGCACGGTTTACAACATATAAGGCATCGTAATTCACAGGTAGATTATCTGAGTTATTGCTTCCATCATCCTTAGTGCATGAACAGAGTATGACTGCACTGAGTGCAATACATACAAATGCAAATTTTACATCTTTCATTTTTTCAATATTTATTTTTTTGCTATGAAACCACACATGATTGATAATGATTGGTATTTGCCTGTTTTATTTCGCGGAACCGCGAGATCAAATTATTTAAGGATCAATCATGTGGGTTCCATAATATTGCTCTTTGATAGTTAAAGCCTATTTTGCTCTGTCATAATGGCAGCAGCCGGGAAGATTTGCATAAGATTCATTGGTTGCTTTGTATTTTTCAGTATCATGACCAACTGAAGCAAGTTTTTTGCTAATTGCATCTTTACTTGTTTTTGAAGGATCAAAAGTTACTGTAAGCATCTGTGTTTTGACATCCCACGAAGCTTCACTGACACCATCTGTTTTAACAGTTTTTTCAATGCGTGCCTTACACATATCACATTTACCAAAAACCTTGAAAGTCTCGGACTTTGAGGAAGTCATGGTCATGTTGTTATGGTCATGCGTCTGGGCAGATGTTGTTATACCAAAAATGACAGCAAATATTACAGTAAGAAAGATTCTTAATGATTTCATTGTGTTGAATATTAAAATTGTAAATACTTAAAGACTAATTGAAAAAAATAGCGTATAACAAATGAGATTTATATCTCAATTGCAAGCAAAAGAGGACGGTGAAATTCAAATACGGAATACACAAATGCTGGAGAGGTCCACATTAGTGGACATCAAAGCCCCTGGAGGACTTACATTTGTATATACAGGAAAAAAATCTACCTGTGGTTTGACTGGTAATACTCCAGAAATTGCCAAAACCTGAAAATTGTATTGATATGATTCAGGTATAAAAGAATATGAAGGTGAGTAATTCCCGCTGATTCCACAAATGGTCACAATATCATCGCAGCAATGTTTGGTAAAGTTAGTCCCTTGCAAAGGCACATCCTCATTTGAGCATGTCATGCCGCAAGAAGCTAATTTGCCGGAAAGGGACACTGTTGTAGCCACTTCTTTCCCTTCACAATAGTGCATTGCAATTGAGATGTGCAACATTGCTACCACCATCAGGAGTGAAAGGGATATGGATAAAACCTTCTTCATTAACTATAATAACAGAAATCCTTCAAAATTGTTTCGCAAAGTAAATAATTAATTTTCGGAATAAAGATAACAATATGCCATAATATGTTCTTTATCTGAATCCTGACAACATATATCCTGCAGACTCATAACCGGAACCACCCAGTAGATATGACTGTGAAACGAATTGTTAAAAAATTCCTAAAATTTAAAATATTAATCATCTTTTATCCGTTTCAGATATCAATCATAAGATTAAAAAAGAAATAAGATATGTTTTATGTAACCCGAATGTCTGATATTTGGAAATATTCAGGAACATAATTTAGATTTGCGAATGAAAGATTTCTTACTCATATGCTTTCTGTTTCTGATTCACTCTTCTTTAATAGCACAGAAGGTAAGGATTGAAGCAATAAAAACAGAAAATACAGCCGTAATCCAATGGCAGATACTTGATGATCAATACCACCTTATCTTTTCAGCAGATTTATCTTCCCAAAATGTTTCTGAAAGCTTTGGTCTTGAAGGAAATAAACGTTATCTACTGCAACTATCTGTAATTGAAATTTTTAATCCCGATACTACATTGTTTTCCCTTCGGTTTGATGGGGAGCCTATTTTGCTGATCAATTCTGATTTAAAACCAGGGGATCATTTCTTCCCTTTCTTCACCGGAATGCAAGAAAGGCAAGCAAAAATAACGGGAGGATCTGATGCATTAATCTCAGATTTTCCATGGCAGGTATATTATATTTCAGGAAATACCAGGTGCGGAGGCACAATAATAAGTGAAAATTGGATATTAACTGCGGCTCATTGTGCTACTATAAATACCGGGAATGTTGTACCAATTTCTCAAATGTCAGTTAAAGTTGGGGCTAATAATCCTACAAGTTCACTTGAAGGAAAAAAGTATAATGTAAGCAAGGTAATTGTTCACGAAGGTTACAATAGCCAGTCACTTGAAAATGATATTGCACTATTAAAGTTAACAGAACCTATAAATTTTACAAATGCGGTTCCAATAAAACTTATTTCCAAAGATGATTCTATTTCGGGTGCAGCAGATCCCGGAGTAATGTCGTGGCTTACAGGGTGGGGGCTTACAAATGTTAATCCTAACACTTATCCGACCAGACTTCAGAAAGTTCAGCTTCCTATAATATCTAATGCTCAGGCAGAAACAGTATGGCCAAGCATTCCTAAATCGGATATTATGGCAGGTTACCTCAATGGGAATAAGGATGCGTGCATGGGTGATAGTGGAGGACCATTAGTAGTTCCTGTTTTAGGAGAGTACAAACTGGCTGGGATTGTAAGTTGGGGTAGTACAAAATGTGATACATATGGGGCCTATACCCGAGTTTCCAGTTTTCAAAACTGGATTGAGACAAACACAGGGATCCAGATAGGATACAGGCCACCTTCTCCTGTAGGGGATACCTTGATTTGTAAGGGGGTAGAATCAAGTAAGTATTCAGTTGTAAAGTTAGAGACAGCATCAGCTTATGAATGGAAAGTATTACCAGACGATGCTGGAATAATTTCAGGAAATTCAGAAAATGCGACTATAAACTGGAATCCTAGCTATGACGGCAAAGTATCTGTAATGCTCAGGGTTACAATTGATAACAAAGTTTCTGACTGGTCGAGTCTCAAAGTAAAAATTATTAAGAATACAGTATTGCTTAACCAATCAATTGATACAGAATTATGTGCTGGACAGCCGATTAACTTATTTGTTAATGCAGAAGGATACAATCTTAGTTATAAATGGTTTCAGGACAATAACCTTGTACAATCTGGAACCTCAAGCCGAATGAATATTTCAAGTACCAATACGTATAATTCAGGTAGATATATATCTGAAATATCAGGTTCTTGTGGAACTGTCTTTTCGAACAGTATGAAACTGACAGTTCATCCACAAACAAGGATAACATATATATCACCTGATATATTGGTACTATTCGGGGAAAATATTAGTATTGAAGTCGTTGCAGAAGGACACAACCTGATGTACCAGTGGCAAAAAGATGATGAATTATTGGAAAATAGTAATACTTCCCAATATTTGTTGCAGAATGTAAATGCGAACAATATTGGCCTTTACCTGACAAAAGTAACAGGTACTTGTGGTGCTGATATCAGCAACAAAGTTTATGTTTATGTAGAAAAGGAAGCTAGTCCAAGCGAAATAGAAGTATTTCTATGGCCAACAGTCACTAGTAACGAATTTAATGTGGCTCTGAGTAATAATGAGTTTTATAATATTCTCATATTTAATACTATGGGACAACTACTCAGAAAGCAGGTAAATTGTCAATATCAGACCACAATCAATGTAAATTCATTGCCCAAAGGGATCTATATTATAAATGTTTTTAATAAAAGCATTCGGAAATCAATTAAGCTGATAAAGGAATAAGCCGGAATATTATTTGCGCCAGGCGATCTTTTCAAATTAATACCTGGGAAGTTACATAATACCAATTAGTATTACCTTTGAAAAAGGGAGAAGATGGCTTTTCCCAAGATTGCATTATGGAAGATAAACCTAAAATAGTAATCGCTGACTCACAATTTCTGATTGTTGAATCGCTTGAACGTCTCATTAAAGAAGAAAATAGGTACATATTGTGTGGCAAGGCTGATAGCAGATACAATCTGATTAAACTTTTACAGCTTAACTTGCCTGACTTGCTTATTACTGATATAAGCCTTATTGATTATGATAGTCCTGATGATTTAAAATCACTTACAAAGGAATATAAAAATCTTTCAGTATTAATTCTTACAAACCAGTTAACAAATGGAGAACTGGGAAAACTTCTGAAATCAGGCATTAAAAATATTTCGTTAAAGACTGATGAAAAGAAAGATTTGCTTTTGTCCATTGAAATGGCTGTTAAAAAAAGGAAAAAATTCAGCGATCAAATCCTTGATATGATCATCGAATTAAGCGAGACTAAGAATACGTCTTCTGAAATGTCAGGCCTTACCCAGTCTGAAATAGAAATAGTAAAATTGATTGCTGATGGCCATTCAACTAAAGATATAGCACTGAAAAAGCAAATTAGTATTCATACTGTGATGACACATAGAAAGAATATTTTCAGGAAGCTTGAAATTAATAACATCACTGAATTAATAAGGTTCGCCGTACGTAAAGGATTAATCGATTATATTGAATATAATATCTGAAATGATAAAATATCATAATTATTTAAAAATGATCTTATTACATAATATAAGGAAAGAACAGAGTAAATTTTCTTTGTGATATAATTAACTACATAGAACATGTCACATATTGCAAAAAAACTCACAGATCTGATTGGAAAGACGCCATTATTGGAGCTATCAAATTTCAATCATCATAATAAAACATTAGGAAAGATTATAGCCAAGTTGGAATATTTTAATCCAGGTGGTAGTGTTAAAGATCGAATTGGGTATGCTATGATCGATGACGCTGAAAAAAACGGATTACTGAAAAAAGATACTGTCATCATAGAACCAACAAGCGGAAACACAGGAATTGCATTAGCCTATGTTGCTGCAGCGAAGGGTTTAAGGTTAATCCTGACCATGCCTGAGACAATGAGTGTTGAACGCCGGAATCTGTTAAAAGCATTAGGAGCAGAACTGGTATTGACACCCGGTACTGAAGGTATGAAGGGTTCAATCAAGAAAGCAGAAGAGTTGCATAACAATCTACCCAATTCGTTTCTACCACAGCAATTTAATAATCATGCCAATCCACAGATCCATAGAAAAACAACAGCAGAAGAAATATGGAAAGACACTGGAGGTAATGTTGATGTATTTGTTTGTGGAGTTGGAACCGGTGGCACCATAACCGGTGTTGGAGAAGTTCTAAAGAAACGGAATCCTGATGTTAAGATTATTGCAGTTGAACCTTATGACTCATCTGTTTTGTCAGGTGGCAATCCGGGCCTTCATAAAATTCAGGGTATAGGAGCGGGTTTCATTCCGGAGATATTAAATCTTAATGTTATTGATGAGATAATCCAGGTGAAAAATGATGAAGCCTTTCAAGCCAGTCGTGAATTGGCAAGGATGGAGGGTCTATTAGTCGGAATTTCTTCTGGTGCAGCTGTATTTGCAGCATTAAAAATAAGTCATCGTTCAGAGTTTAAAAATAAAAATATTATTGTCATTCTTCCAGATTCGGGAGAACGATATCTATCAACAGTTCTGTATAATTGTGAATAGTCTGGATAAACTTATGATATAAGATAATACCAGCATCCGAATGTCCAAATCTTAGTAATCAGAACGATTCTTATGCTTCATACCTTAAATATGGTATAAAAATACCATAGGAGCGGTATTTCCTGATATCCAATTACGTAGAATCTTTGTGTCATAAAATTAAATGTCATTTACCTGATCAGTAAGAGTATTTAATTTATAAAGAATGAGGGTAGAGAACTGGCTCTTTGACCTTCTGGCAACCGCCTGAAAACGGAATGGTGCCAAATCCGGACCATATTGGAAATATAAACTTAATACTTAATTATTATGAATGAAACATGTCAGATTTTAAACTATTACCGCATTCGTGTAGAAACCTGTGAATACTATAAGTTATGTCTGATGCGGGCGAATTACACTATTATTTTTCCAAACTAATTAAAATTCAATTTTATTAAATCCTTTAAAAAATACTATCATGTCAGCAAATCATAAATTCGAAACACTACAATTACATGCAGGTCAGGACGTTGACCCTACAACTTTATCACGGGCTGTTCCAATTTACCAGACAACCTCTTATGTTTTTAAAAACGCAGAGCATGCCGCTAATTTATTCGGTCTGAAAGAATTTGGGAATATCTATACCCGATTAATGAATCCTACTACTGATGTATTTGAGAAACGTATTGCTGCTCTCGAAGGAGGTGTAGCTGCACTGGCAACTTCGAGCGGACAGGCTGCTCAATTTATTGCACTCACCAATATCTTAGAGAGTGGTGACAATTTTGTAAGTACATCCTATTTATATGGCGGAACTTACAATCAGTTTAAAGTACAATTTAAACGACTTGGTATTACAGTAAATTTTGTCAATGGCGACAAAGCAGAAGATTTTGACAAA
The DNA here is from genome assembly GCA_964387565.1 of uncultured Rikenellaceae bacterium. Lineage (GTDB taxonomy): Bacteria > Bacteroidota > Bacteroidia > Bacteroidales > VadinHA17 > LD21. The sequence continues at coordinate 8,667 of CAYLYN010000119.1, forward strand.
GCTGTTGACAGCAAAACCAAAGCGATATACCTGGAAACCATTGGTAATCCTGAATTTAATGTTCCTGATTTTGAAGCAATTGCAAAAGTAGCACAAAAACATAATATTCCATTGATAGTTGATAATACATTTGGCGCCGGGGGATATTTATTTCAACCGTTAAAGCATGGCGCTAATGTTGTTGTTGAATCAGCAACCAAGTGGATCGGCGGACATGGAACAAGCATAGGTGGTGTTATTGTAGACGGAGGAAATTTTAACTGGGGTAATGGAAAATTTCCTCAGTTTACAGAACCTTCAGAAGGTTATCACGGACTTAAATTCTGGGATGTTTTTGGAACTCCCGGACCATTTGGGAATATTGCATTTATTATCCGTGCCAGAGTTGAAGGCCTTCGTGATTATGGAACAACTATCAGTCCTTTCAATGCCTTCCTGTTAATTCAGGGTATTGAAACACTTTCGTTACGTGTTCAACGACATGTTGATAATGCCCTGGCTATAGCCCAATGGCTTGAAAAACATCCTCAGATAAAAGCAGTCAACTATCCGGGTTTATCATCCAGCAAATATCATGGATTAGCAAGTAAATATCTTAAAAACGGTTACGGAGGTGTTCTTTCGTTCCGAATTAAGGGTGGAAAAGATGCGGCCGATACTTTAATCAACAATCTAAAATTGGTTAGCCATCTTGCCAATGTGGGTGATGCTAAAACACTTATTATCCATCCTGCCTCCACAACTCACTTGCAGTTGACTGCAGAGGAGCAAAAAGCCAGCGGTGTAATTCCTGGATTAATTCGTCTGTCTGTAGGTATTGAACATCTTGATGACATCAAGGCTGATCTGGAACAGGCATTTAATTCTGTAAAAGAAATCTCTGATAAAGATAAATAGTAAATAACTGAATTAAGGAACCGGGTAGGTACTGTATCTACCCGGTTCTTAAAGTACATGAGGTAAATTAAAAAGTTGAGTTATGCAGACCGATTCAATTGTAAATAATAGTATCCTTGAAACAATTGGGAATACACCTATGGTGGAATTACATAAACAGGATACAGGTCTATGCCGGTTGTTTGTTAAACTTGAAAATCAAAATCCTGGAGGCTCAATCAAAGACAGGATAGCACTGTCAATGATTAAGGATGCAGAACTCACGGGAAAGCTCAATCCCGGAGGAACCATAATCGAAGCGACTGCCGGTAATACAGGCATTGGATTAACTTTAGTAGCCCGAATGAAAGGATACAAAGTAATCCTGGTGATTCCGGATAAAATGAGTCAGGAAAAGATAAATCTTCTACGGGCAATGGGTGCTGAAGTAATTCTGACCCGGTCTGATATTAACAAAGGTCACCCCGAATATTATCAGGATATGGCGGAACGTATCGCAAAAGAAATCCCTGGTTCTTTTTTCATAAACCAATTTGGAAATCCTGCAAATCCATTAGCTCATGAAACAACAACCGGACCTGAAATCTTTAAACAGTTAGATGGTAAGATAGATGCAGTGGTTTGTGGTATCGGATCATCGGGTACGCTTACAGGTCTGACTCATTTCTTTCAAAAAAATAAACCTGACGTTGAGATGGTTATTGCAGATCCACAGGGTTCGGTTATAAAGGATTATGTGACAACAGGAACATTTGGCGGGGCAGGCTCCTGGTTTGTTGAGGGTATAGGTGAGGACTTCATCCCTGCAATCGCAGATTTCTCATTAACAAAAAAAGCGTATTCGGTAAGCGATGAAGATAGTTTCATAATGGCCCAAAAAATACTTCGTGAGGAAGGAATACTTATTGGATCTTCTTCAGGAACACTTATTGCTGCTGCGTTAAAATATTGCAGAGAGCAGAAGCAACCTAAAAACGTAGTAACGTTTGTTTGTGATAGCGGTAATAAGTACATCACTAAAATGTTCAATGAATTTTGGTTGCGGGATAATGGATTCTCAAAACAAAAAACTACTGGTAATCTTAACGATATTATTACACGAAAGTTTAACTATAATGAAGTAGTGTATTTAAAACCAGATGATCTGTTAAAAAATGCATTTCAAAAAATGAAATTGTATGATATTTCACAACTTCCTGTTATTGAAGGTACTTCGATAGTAGGAATTATTGATGAGTCAGATTTACTGATAGCATTGATTTCCAAAGCAGATCCTTCTTGTTCCAGAGTTAAGAATTTCATGACAACGAACCTGGTAAAATTAAATCCTGATGACAATATTAAAGAGGTTATAAATATTCTTTCATCAGGTATGGTTCCCATTATCGTTGATGACAAAAAGTTCTTAGGATTAATAACAAAAATTGATCTGATAAATTATTTAAATAAGAAAATATTGACTAATAATGAAATTTTCGACTAAAACTATTCATGCAGGACAGATGCCTGACAAAGAAACAGGCGCTGTTACTGTGCCTATTTATCAAACTTCGACTTATAAACAGGATGAAATAAATATAGACAGAGGATTCGAGTATTCACGATCCGGGAATCCTACCAGACAAGCTTTGGAAGATTGTCTTGCATCACTTGAAAATGGCCGATTTGGTCTGGCCTTCTCATCTGGATTAGCAGCAGAGCATACTGTCCTTTCGACACTAAAACCCGGAGATCATTTAATTGCTGCTGAAGATATGTACGGAGGGACGTATAGATTGTTTGAAGAGGTTTTCAGACCTTATGGGGTAAAGTTCAGTTATGTTGGAGGTAATACAATAGATTTTGAAAACGCTATTAAGCCTGAAACAAAGATGTTCTGGATTGAATCACCAACAAATCCGCTTTTACGCATTATTGATATTTCTAAGGTGTCAGCAATTGCACATGAGAAGAACATCAAGGTCGTTGTAGATAATACGTTTGCTTCTCCCTTTTTTCAGCAACCGTTGTTTTTAGGCGCAGATCTTGTTGTACACAGCACAACAAAATATATTGGTGGCCATTCAGATTTAATAGGAGGTGCATTAGTTGTAAGTGACGAAGAATGGTACGCAAAATTAAAATTTCTACAGAATGCAATCGGAGCTGTTCCCGGTGCATTCGAAAGTTGGTTGATGCTCAGGGGTATAAAAACCCTTTCCGTAAGAATGAAAAAGCATGAAGAAAACGCTCTCCTGATTGCTGCATTTCTTGAAAATCATCCAAAAATAAATCAGGTTTATTACCCCGGATTGCAATCAGATCCTTTTCATACTCTTGCAAAACTACAAATGTCAGGTTTTGGTGGGATGATTTCTTTTAAACTGGATCATGGTGATAAAAACGCTGCAAACTCGTTCTTTAAAAAATTAAAGACTATTTCCCTTGCAGAAAGTTTGGGAGGTGTCGAATCATTAATTTGCTATCCTTCAGCTATGACACATGGTTCCATGCCGGAAGCACAAAGAAACGCTATTGGTGTCACAAAAGATCTTATAAGATTTTCAGTAGGTATTGAGGATGTTGAAGATTTGATCGAAGACCTTTCGCAGGGATTAGATTATTAACAATTAATTATTCATTTATATTTATAAATAATGTCAGACTTGAATTTTTCTATTAAAGGAGTTAGTGAGAACCCCACCAAATTTGTGGCAGAAGCCCGTAATTTTAAAATTGTTATAGATGAACCTCCGACATTAGGAGGTACCGATCACGGTGCAAACCCTGTAGAGTATTTATTGGCAAGTTATGCAGGTTGTTTAAATGTTATGGGACATCTTGTTGCTAATGAGTTGGGCTTTAAGTTAGATAAACTTGAAATTGAAGTCAATGGAAATTTAAATCCTGACAGATTATTCGGAAAATCATTCACAGAACGAGCAGGGTTTAAGAAAATTCAGGTAACCTTAAAACCTCATGCAGAAGTCAATCCTGAATTGATAAAAAAATGGATTCAGGAAATAGAGAATCGTTGTCCGATTAATGATAATTTGGGAAGTATTACTCCAATTGATATTGAAGTTTTGCATAATTTTACAAAAAAAGACTTCATTGATACTACCAGATCCTAATATCTCATCTTTATTAACCTACTGCCAAACTTAATTTAAAACCACATATTCAGACACCTGACTTGACCAATCACCGCTATTATCTTTTACCCTAACCCGGATCTGCTTCTGCCCGGCGCTACCAAAAACATAGCGGACCTTACTTAGAGGAGAACTAAATTTATAGTTTGCAAGCGTGTACTCATACTCGGTAATTTTCCCGCTAAACCTTGCATCTTTATCATAAGAGGCCGAAGCATCAACTTCATATTCATATGGACTTGAAACGCCTATTTTTTTAACTGTAAATGAGGCAAGTGGAGCTATATTTCGGAAAACTGTAAATGTTATAGAAAACTTTGCTTCTTCATTAAAAGAGTCTTTAACGCTCAGGCTCAAGATATCTTGTCCTTCTGTCTTTCCAGTGAAGCTAATTAATTCATCACCAATCTCAAAAGTACTTTTTGGTTGCTCCTGTGAGACCTGTAGTATTATCCTTTCTTCATCCTGAATAAAATATTGTAAGGATAGAGGAACCCCTATCTTTAGAGAATCCGTAAGAGTATTTCCCTCTAGGGTTACCCCGTTTTTAACGAGCCTAAGAGAAGGAATTTTGTTAACTTCTATAAAGTAGTCTGAACGATTATCGCACGATGAGAAAAAAAATTGACCGGCCAAAATATAAATCAAATGGCAAAATTTTAACAGCCTCATTTTTTTATGATTTTAATATTCTTTTTTGAATCCTGTGAACCATTGATTTCCAAAATATAAATATCTGATTTCTGTGAGCTAAATTCAATTAAAACAGTC
>CAYLYN010000120.1:0-13147 GCA_964387565.1 uncultured Rikenellaceae bacterium
ATGTGATATACGAGGTTGTCCCATATTATAGATCAACCACTCCGGGAGGGTAGAAAAAGTCATAATTATTAAATTAACTTCGAGGTGTTTGACTTTAAATACAGCCTTATTGGAATTATTGCAGACTTTTATTATCTTTCTGAAAATCAATTTTATGGATGGTCATTTAGCAGATTTCAGCAAGAAAATAGCATCCAGGGTATTAATTACGGGTGGAAGTGGCCTTGTTGGCAGGTATCTGACATCTGCTTTATTATCAGAAGGATATGAAGTATCTCATCTCTCAAGGAAAACAAATCAGTTTGGCAGGGTAAGGGTTTTTCGCTGGGATCCGGAGAAGGGGATACTCGATCCTAATGTATTTGAAGGAATTGATTTCATAATCCATCTGGCAGGTGCAAACATCGGTGAGAAGAGATGGACCAAAGTCAGAAAAAAGGAGATCAAAGGCAGCCGTGTTGATTCTGCTAAATTGCTGCTTAAAGTGATCAGAGACAACTCCATTGATTTAAAGGGATTTATATCAGCATCTGCTATAGGCTATTATGGCTCACTTACGTCAGAACATATATTTACAGAGGAAGATCCGCCTGCTGCTGATTTTCTCGGATCTACCTGCAGACAATGGGAAGAGGCTGCTGACAGGTTTACTGAAACAGCGGTAAGAACAGTTAAAATCAGGACTGCAGTGGTACTTGAAAAGAGTGACAGTGCAATGGCTAAATTACTTAAGCCGGCAAGGTTTGGAATATTTCCTGTTTTGGGTTCAGGAAAACAGTATATGCCCTGGATTCATATTGAGGACCTAGTAAACATTTATCTTAAAGCAGTCAGAGATGAAAATATGCATGGAGCATATAATGCTGTTGCGCCTCAGCATGTCAGTCAGAAAGAATTTATGAAGAATCTCGCAGCAGCAATGCATAAACCTTTTTTTCAACTTCCTGTACCATCATTTTTTCTGAGGCTGATACTGGGAGAAATGGCTGATGTGGTTCTGAAAGGAAGCAGGGTTTCGGGTGAGAAAATACAAAATGCAGGTTATATTTTTAAATACCCAGAGTTGAACAGTGCATTAACCGAAGCCTTTCTAAACTCCTAGAAAATCATTGAAATACTGATTATCTATAACCTGAAAAACGGAATCATGATAGCTTTTAGAGAATGAATCGGGGAATTTCGTCTTTTTTGTTGTTTTCCGTTTATGGTTCTTTCTCTTAAAAACTCATTTTAATTCATCTCCAGGACTTTAATCTTCTCATATTCTGATCTTATAACTTCTTCAACTGGTTTTCCATAAAGCTGCATTGATCGATGGGTAGTAAACCACTCCCTGGTGGCTGGATTATAGTCAATACTATTGCCAAAAAAATTAGTGCCTCTAACCAGGTAGTTATTGTTCCTGTTAACATTGAAAAATGCCTGAAAAATATTTCGCTGCTGCTCATTTCCATCATCGATCCCATTGGAATTATGATCTTCAAAAATAAATAAATCACCACTGTTGGACGTTGGACTAAAAGCGGAAACAACACTGTTAACTGATCCAAAATCAGTGAAAAATAATGGAATATCAGGATATTTATTATGAAGTGGTTTCAGATATGCATTAAAGACATTACTCCATGCAGACTCCAACGCTGGCACTTCAACAACGTGATTTAAATCAGGATCGTTAACCAGGGTAAAATATGCCGAAAGCCCTATTACGTCAAGATTCAGATCCCTGAATAATGAAGAACTTGCTTTACTGTCAAGTCCCCACCATTCAGGATGGTCTAAATAGACAAAAACCTGTTGCCCATACGTTAATAATCCACTGTATACGTCGCGTACTGATTGAACTAACTGAACCAACTGTGGCTTAAAAGATGTGGGAAATCTTGTTGATGGCTGGGTTCTGAATAACCTGTCGGTCTCCTCACCTATAGCATACATTTCAACATTGTTATCGTTTGCAATTTTTGCATATTTTACAGCAACTTCTGTATAGGTTCTCCAGAATATCTCCACATTCTTAGTGTGATCTGGATGATCAGGACTCCACCACCACATAGAAGGGTTTATACCAGCAGATCCAAAAAATGAACTATTGAATGCCTCAGGAATTTGTGGATCTCCAAATAAATGACTGTCAACACAGAATTGAGCAGTGTTCGATGTAGCAGATTGATCAGAGTTAGTCAACATGAACAATATTGATAAGTATATTTTCATGCCATTCTGTTTGAACAGTCTGATGGCATTTATCAGATCCTGATCATCAAAGGAGTACATTTTAGCATAATCAATTTCACCTGCAGGACGGTAAATGACTCTCACAACAGGATCACTAATAGGTTCACAAAATATAGAGCATTTGATACCAACCCATTCAACATTATTATCTTTAAGACGCTGAATGTATTCAGCCGGGATGTCTTTTATAGCATCAATATTCCCTCCCCAGTTTCCTTCCATTGACAAAGCCCTTATATATGGGAATACTGCCCCGACGGGAAGAGTTGTGAAGCTTAATTCATTCCCGTAACCTGTTCCCTGGCTATTTGTTGCATATGCTCTTACATAATAAGTCGTACCGGGTTGCAGATCTGTTATTTTACTTTCAAAACTTCCTGTCCCGCTTCCGTCAGAGGTTTTGCTATCTGAGGTTGTAGGGTTTGATGCTGTTGCCCAACATACACCACGGACAGTTACAGAACCGCCTTTTTCATCTGTAATATTACCACCTGAAACAGCACTTGTCTGAAGAATCCCAGTTATTTCAGTAGTGGTCAGTAAAGGGGCTTCAACCTGGCTGGTAGTAAATGAAACCTGATTTCCATAACCCGTGCCTGCGCTGTTTGTTGCATAAGCCCTTACATAATACATTGTATTAGGCGAGAGTTGTGTTAGCTTACTTGTAAAGGCTCCTAAACCACCAGGCTCTATCGTCCTGCTGTTCGAGATGTCTGGATCAGCAGAAGTATTCCAGCAAATCCCTTTGGATACTATTGATGCCCCTCCGTCGCTAATTGCTTCTCCCCCTGAAGTAGCAGTTGTATAAGAAATATCGGTTATGAGTGTTGTTGTAGTAACCGCAGGCGGTGTGGGTTTGTCCTCGCAAGAGTTTATGAATATGATTGATATCAGGAAGATGATTATCCTTATTTTTTCCAGTAGCATTGATTTAAAAAATAAATAATGAATTCAAAATTACCCGTATATGATATAGCTAATCACTTTTTTACACCTGTTGTTTTATGAAAGTTATTATATATATACAAGTAATTCAATCCCCCATTCAGGGGATTTTTTAAAAAAAAATTAATAGGAAAATGTGAATTTCAGTTCAGCCCATTCTCCACGGCAAAATTCACAAGACTGGCAGTGTTATGGATATTGAGCTTCTTCATCATATTCTTCCTGTGAGAAATTATTGTCGACTCACTCACATTAAGCCTTTTGGCAATTGTCTTTGCACAATCTCCCTGACACAATAATCTCAGGACCTCTTTTTCACGGTTTGAAAGTTTCAATATCTGATTCTCATTATGAAGCCTTTTGTTTTCCTTTAATAAAGCAACCACCTGGTTATGTGTATGAAATTCACCATTAATATCCACTGCTGCATTCAGGAAGTCAACAGGATTACCATCTTTGTCCCTTTTAAAAACCCGGCTCTTGCCGATCAGCCATTTATAATCCTCTCCTTTGGGTATACACCTGTATGGTCCTCCGAATACCTCTTCATCACTGATGTCCTTCAGATATTCTATAGAATGTGATGCAACCTCAAAATCTTCAGGATGCATTATTCTTTGAAAATAATCCGCTCCCAATTCATCAACTTCTTCTCTTGTATAACCTGTCAGCTCTTGTGCATATCTGTTCAGAAAAATGTTTCTCCAGGTATACTCTTTTTTGTTTTTACCAATTTCATTTATATACAGCAGGCAGGGCGCTTTCTCGACTATTTCTTCATAAAATTTTAGTCTGGTTTCCAGACTTTTAATTTTTTTCTCCAGCGAATCGATACGGCTTTCCATTTTGAATTAGATATATTTAATCAACATAATATTGATAATCATTGATATCCTATTAGAAATGAAATCCAGCGTCAATCAGAAACCACAAACCTTAGTCATTGACTTCATGATTACTAAAATAATCAATATCCCCAACTCGGGGGATGTTTAATCAATTAAATATTGATTGTTTCGCGATATTGTTAATAAAATAACAGAATAATGATTAATAATATTCTATTGATAACTACTGATTATCTGACAGCAGATTCTATTCTCCGCTCTGAATTGTAATACTTTACTTTATTATAAAGTCCTTATCACGCAAAACTCCGCCTCTTGTCGAAAAAAGGCTGACCTTCGCGGCCAGTTCAGCTCTGTTATAAAGCCTGATATTAAAAAAAGCTGTCGATACATTGCCACCCTGAGTGAATGACATATTTTTTGAGACTGTAAATAATTGCTGTGAAGTGTCCTCGTCCCTGTATAGATTTCTTCTGATGCTCTTCCTGGTCTGTTTGGGATCATCAATTATTCTGAAAACTTTTTCCTCCTTAGAAAACCCCGTGGTATCAAAATCCAGTACGACCCTGTCCTCTTTTACAATCTTCACGAGATTAGCCTGGCTAAGTGCTGTCGGCAGTTTTCCTGTATTCCTGTAACTCACTTTAACCAGATAATCTGCCGAATCAGATTTATAGGATTTAACCTTTTCGACCTCAACATTGCCCCATTCAAGTTGCGGAAGATGTTTCATAAGCTCAATATTGAACAAGGCTTCATTCTTAACCCATTTCTCAAGAAATTTCACCGGAGGATTTTGCAGGAAAAACTTTGGATCAAAACCTCCAACTTCAACCTCTCCGTAAACAGGATGCTTAACTGTTTTCCATTCATAAAATCCCAGACTGTCATTCTCTTCATCATCCCATCTTAACATCTCTATCTGATCAATTTCACCATCGCCATTATAATCCTTGTTTCTTCCTGTATTCCATAGTTCATCACCATACCATATTGCACCGTAATAAAAATATCCGAAATCGGGTCCATGACCAAAGAGTGGATTTCCGGCTCCGTCACTGTAATCATTGTAAACATCGCCGGCCTTTTCATAGCCTGTAATCTTTTTACCAATGTCATCAAAAAGCTTATACCATTTAAGATCTTCGGGGTACATCCTCTCTTCTGAAGCAGAAGTTGATGGAGGCCTCAGGTGCATGGGAACACTGGTATCCATTGAATTCACAACATAAATATTCGGATGGGCAAGGAGAAAAAGAATAACAGCTCTGGTTTCTGACTCACTTAAAGGGTATTCCCCGGCACCACTCTGTGTAAATCCCCGGCCGGTGAGTTCACTTTGAGGACGCCAGTTTTCGGGATAATTTCTGTGCAGATCGAGACCTCCTATTCCATCTTCATTTATTCTTCCGTCACCGTCATTGTCATATCCCTCGGAGGCAACTCTGTAAATACCTTTGCCTTCTGCAACCCGCTTCATTATCCTCCCGGTAGGATCAAGGGTGTCGGGAATCCAGCTCCCTGATAAGGTATCCTTCCATCTCATATTTAAGATTACCCCGTTACTGTCAAGATCATCAGGTGCATCTTCATCAAGCAAGCCGTCGTTGTCGTTGTCTTGCGGGCGGACAGTGCTCCGGTTACTCTGGGCAGTATGAAGGTAGAGATTCTGACCGTCAGGATTATTGACAGGTTTAAGGTAAATAGCTTTCGTGTCAATAAGCCGTGTTATTTCGGGGTCTTTTCCGTAGTTCTCAACCAGATATTTTATCAGCCACATCACCGATTCAGCTGATGTTATCTCCCCGCTGTGCCTGTTACCTTCAAAAAAAGCACCTGGCTTCTCAGTATCTTTTCCAGTCTTCTTATTTGTAAGTGTTATCTGGTAAACAGGCCTCCCTTCGAAGCTTTCACCAACAATATAAAGGTCTATAAGATCGGGGTATTGTTCGGCCCACTTTTTAAGCCAGTAAACCATTACCTGTCCGGTGTGATATTGATTAAATGAAAGTGTATCTCCTGGTGTATGTTGTACATATTTTAAGCTTACTCCCGGGAAAAAGCTTACGCCATGTCTTTCTCCTGCCACGGTATAAATTTTATTTTCGGAATCTGGCTTTTCTGATTGGTCCTGACCCTTTATGGGTGACTGGGATACTACTGACAGGGAAATCAAAATGATTCCTGCGACCAGGAATGTTCTATTCATCATTATATAATTTTGATTGTACGATATGATAAGTCCTCGCTTATCCTCGACGTGATATAATTTCAAGACGCTGCAGATCGACAACCTCAATTGTCTTTCCAAAGATCCTGATAATACCTTCCTTTTTAAAGTCAGACAATGTTCTTATAACATTTGCAGTACTCATTCCAATATAATCAGCTATCTCCTTTCTCGACACAGGCAGGTCAAAGACTCTTGAATTATAAATCTCATTTGTAAAATAAAGAAGCACAAATGCCACCCTTCCGATAAGGTTTTTTTGCCTGATATCAAGAGTTTGCCGAATTATCTTGTCGTTAATTATTGAGACTTTAGTAAGAAGACCCATTGCAAATGAACCATTCTTCAGAAAAAGTTCTTTAATAAACTCCAGTTTAATGGCACATACAATTGAATCTTCAAGTGCGGAAACTGAATACTGGTATCTCTCCTCGGAGAAAATACTCATATTACTGACAAACTCAAATGGCCTGGTAATTGTAATAACCTGCTCATCTCCTGCAGCTGTTCTCCTGTAAAGTTTTACGAGTCCGCTTTTAAGATACTTGAAGGTGGTTATTTTCTCTCCTTCGTGATTAATAATTTCGCCTTTACGGAATGAAATTTCTTCCTTGTTCTCGCAAAGCATATTTATCGACTCGTCATCCAGGAAAGCGAATACAACATCCCGGAATTCGCAGTTTTCACAAATGCAGGGTTTCTTCTTTTCGCTCACGTTATTCTCTTTTTCACAAATTTATCATTATTAATATTAATTTTCATAATTGATTTGTTTTATTCTGAAATTTAAAGCTAATTTGAAGCTATTGCCAGATTTTCACCCGGCTTTTAATGATTTACAAAACTGATTATCATATACACACTATATACAGTGACGGAAGGTCTGTCCCTGAAGATTATATCGAACCTGCCGTTATTGCAGGACTTAGTGAGATAGGATTTTCAGAGCATCTGACCCTTTTCCGGGATCCTGAAGATTGGAATATTAAAGCTGAGGACATAAATCCTTATTTAAAGCATATTGAAAATCTTAGTGAAAATATATCCGGTATAAAAATACGCACAGGTTTTGAAGTTGATTTTTTCCCTGGAAGAGAGAGTGAATTACGTGAATTCCTTAGCCCCTTATCAGTGGATTACCTTATAGGTTCAGTACACTACATGGGAGCTAAGACCGTCGATTATGGCCCTGAATTCTACCATGACAAGGATTTTGACGGCTTGTTCAGGAAATATTTTGAAATGGTGCTTGCGGCTGTAGAGTCAGAAATATTTGACATTATCGGTCACTGTGACCTTATAAGGATTTTCGGCTTTAAGCCAACTATTGATCCGGAGCCCTTTTATCGAAAGCTTGCATGTTCCATGAGAAGACATAATGTGGCATTTGAAGTTAATACAAATGGCCGGAACAGGCCTCTTGCGGATTTTTATCCCGACAGAAAATTTCTCTATATATTCAGGGAGGAACATGTTCCGGTTTGTGTCAATTCTGATGCACACATGCCATCCAGGGTGTCACAATACTTCGACGAAGCTTATGAACTGTTAAGGTATATCGGATTTAATGAAATGGCAGTTTTTGAAAAGAGGCAAAGAAAAATGTTGCATTTCTGATCAGGCAGAAAGAAGGTGTTCAAGAAATATTTTTAACCCGATTGCAACAAGGATCAGACCTCCTATTATTTCAACCTTGCTGCCCAGCCTGTCACCGGCAGATTTACCAATACGGATTGCTGTCATTGAAGCCAGAAAGGTTACTGCACCAATTATCAAACCGGCACTCCATATATTTACGCTGAAGAAAGCAAAACTCAGTCCGATTGCAAAAGCATCAATGCTGGTTCCCAGGGCAATTGTCAGAAGGACAAGAACTTTGTTTAAATCACCTGGCTCTTTTCTTTCTTTGTTTTGCATTCCCTCAATTATCATTTTCAATCCCAGGAAACCGAGTAGCAAAAGTGCTATCCAGTGATCGACTGCTTTAAGTTCATTTGAAAAAAGTGATCCCAGAAAATATCCTCCAACAGTCAGGCCGCCCTGAAATAACGCAAGGACCAGAGCTACACCCGAAGCCTGCCTGAAAAGAATACCGCTTCTGACAATTCCATAGGACAGGGAAACTGCAAAAGTATCAAACGATAATCCAACGGCGATTGCCAGAATAGTAAAATAATCCATTAGTGTGGAATAAGATGGGCAAATATAATATAAATCATTACTTATAACTTTCTCTTATGAATGTATATATTTGATCTCCTAAATCGCCGGTTAAAAATGAGAGTAGTAATTCAGCGGGTCTCAAAAGCTTCTGTCGCTGTTAAAAATGTTGTTAAATCATCTATTGGTAATGGATTGCTGATTCTGGCCGGATTTGAAGAGACCGACAGTGATACTGATGTTAACTGGATGTCGGGTAAAATTGTCCAGCTCAGAATTTTTAATGACAATGATGGAGTTATGAATCTTTCAGTACAGGATATAAATGGCGAGATTTTGCTGGTAAGCCAGTTCACACTTCATGCCAGGACAAAAAAAGGTAATCGTCCTTCATATATCAGGGCAGCCTCTCCTGATAAGGCAATTTCATTATATAATAAATTCATTGATAAGTTATCAGAGCTAACCGGCAAAAAGGTTAAAACCGGAGAGTTCGGTGCTATGATGGATGTCGAGCTTGTTAACAGCGGACCTGTTACAATAATTATTGATACGAAGGAGAAGGAGTGAGAAAGATGGGAATAAAAGGAGAATGGAAGAGTCAGGTTTTTGGTCATTAAATGGTCATTAGGTAGTCATTAAGGAGTCATTAAGTAGTCATTAAGTAGTCATTAGGTAGTCATTAAGTAGTCATTAAGTAGTCATTAAGGAGACTAATGACAATCAATAACGGCCGACTGTGTACGTCGAAGCTTTAGCGAAAGTGCAAGGCATAATGACAACAAATGACGGCCAAAGGCCTAATGACAACAAATGATGGACGACTGAGTGCGCCGAAGGTTTAGCGAAGGTGAAAGGGATGATGACAATCAATGACACACGTAGTGTATATGATAAAATAATTGTATGGAAACTGAAACACATGATAAATCATTAAAAAGATCTGTTTTACTCGTTGCAACTTTTGCCGCCTTTCTGACCCCCTTTCTTGGCTCTGCTGTAAATCTTGCCTTACCTTCAATCGGGGGAGATCTTAATGCTGATGCAATTGAACTTGGATGGATCATCAGCAGTTTTATTCTTTCTTCGGCAATATTCCTTCTTCCGCTTGGCAGGCTTGCAGATATAGTCGGAAGAAAAAAGGTCTTTCATCTGGGAATACTTCTTTTTACAATTTCAACCTTCCTTATCCTCTTTGCATGGAATATCAGAGTACTGATTGTATTCAGAACCCTTCAGGGTGTTGCAAGTGCCATGATTTTTGGAACAAGCCTTGCAATTATCACATCCGTTTTCAAGCCTGGTGAAAGGGGAAAGGCAATGGGTATAAATATTACAGCTGTTTATCTTGGTCTTTCACTGGGTCCGGTCATTGGAGGAGTTTTAACTCAGTATCTTGGATGGAAGAGTATATTCGCTTTCCTGATCCCTTTCGGGATAGTATCACTGGTTCTGATACAGCGAAGGATAAGCACAGAATGGGCTGATGCAGCACATGAGAAATTTGACTGGAGAGGTTCAGTCGTCTACGGGATTGCACTCTTTTCCTCCATGTACGGATTTTCAAAACTTCCTTCAGTATCGGGATGGGTATTCCTTACAACAGGAATCTTAATGGCTCTCCTGTTTCTCTTTATCGAGACCAGGATTGAGAATCCGGTTTTTGATTTTAAACTTGTATTTCAAAACAGGGTATTCGCATTTTCAGGAATAGCTGCCCTGATTCATTATTCTGCTACAAGCGCAACAGGTTTCTTTATAAGTCTTTACCTTCAATACCTTAAGGGCTTTGATGCAAGAACTGCCGGGTTAATAATGATATCCCAGCCACTGGCAATGACACTTTTATCACCACTTGCAGGCAAGTTATCCGATAAACGGAATCCGGGCACAATTGCATCAGCAGGAATGGGGATGACCGCTGTCGGATTGATCCTGCTCTGTTTCATGACTGTTGATACACCTTACTATATTCTCATTATGCTGCTGCTGCTTATGGGAATCGGCTTTGCTTTTTTCTCCTCTCCAAACTCCAACGCAATAATGAGTTCTGTTGAAAAACGCCATCTCGGAGTAGCTTCAGCAGCTGTCGGTACTATGAGAATGGTTGGTCAGATGATGAGCATGGGAATTGCAATGATGCTGCTCGCAGTTTTTATCGGGAAAAATCCGATTAATCCCTCAAATTACCCCGGGCTGATATCAGCCATGAGGACCGGGTTTCTTATTTTTTCAATGCTTTCTTTTCTCGGAATTTTTGCATCGCTGGCGCGAAACAAAAAGCTCAACAGGACATAGAAATTAAAGTGGATCAGGTAATCCTTCTGTACCGGTATCAAGCACAAATTTCCATTTACCATCAGTTTGTTTTTTCCAGATTGTAACATATGTTCCTCCGGAAACTTCCCCTGAAACTTTGTCTGTGGTAATATAAGTGCCATAAGTATACCCCAGATCGCCGCTTCCTGCTATGTCAGCGTAAATGGGTTCCCAGGTCAGAGTGAATGAGGTGTCACTTTTTCCTGAATAATAATTCCTCAGGGATTCTTTTCCTTTTGAAGGGAAAGAATTATCCCTAAGAATTACGCCATCATCAGCAATATAGGCGAGAAATGAAATAAACATTCCCTCCTTTTCCGACATAATTGAAAATTCCCGATCGGTCTGCAAAAGAACCTCATGATTATTACTTGTTGCATAATCCTTACAACTAAAAATGCTAAATGAGAGCATTGTAATTACAAAAAACACTATATTGAACTCGTTCTTTTCAATCATATTTCAGATATTTGGTTATTCATAACGGAGTAAAACTATGACAAAATTATATCAAAAGTTATTTAAATTATGTCCTTCAGAATCAGAAATTAAGAAAGGACTTAAAAAGGCATCGCTTGAATCCGCCACAGCACCTGATAAACATCTTTTGATGAACCTTCTGAGCACGATAGATCAGACTAGTCTTAATACTACCGATAACAAGAGCCATATATTGCATTTTACAGGTAAAGTAAACAGTTTTTCAGGCCGCTACACTAATATACCCAATGTGGCAGCAATATGTGTTTTCCCGAATTTTGTTTCAGTTGTTAAAGAGAAGCTGACCTCCCGTAATGTAAAAATAGCTGCAGCTGCTGCAAGTTTTCCGACCTCACAGAGTTTCAGAAGTATTAAGGTAACTGAATGCAAAATGGCTGTTGAGTCAGGTGCAGACGAAATTGATATTGTCATAAATGTTGGTGCATTTCTTGGAAATGATTTTGCATCTGTTGCTGACGAAATAAGGGAAATTAAAGAAGCCATCGGGGGAAAACTGCTAAAAGTAATAGTTGAATCGGGTCTGCTGGGGGACTATGAAAAGATATTTAAAGCATCTATGATCGCTATGGATGCCGGAGCTGATTTTATTAAAACATCAACAGGAAAAACACCGGTTTCAGCAACACCGGAAGCAGCATTTGTCATGTGTCATGCTATTTCTGATTTTTACGCGGAAACAGGTATTAAAGTGGGCTTCAAACCTGCCGGCGGAATAGTTTATACAAATGATGCCATCAGTTACTATAATATTACAAAACATTGCCTGGGAGAAGACTGGCTTGATAAATCTCTCTTCAGAATAGGCTCAAGCAGGCTGGCAAATAATATACTTTCTGACATTTCCGGATGCCCGATAGAACATTTCTGAGTACTATACCTGTCCTGTATAAAGAGCAACTCTGGTAATTATCACTACTTTTGTGGAATTATTCTGTGAAAATGATTACCAGGTATCTGCAGGAATATATTCAGGACTCACTTCCGGGAAGGATCAACATTATCCGTGATACATTAAATTCCGGAACAGATTCATTGTCTGCCCATTCAAACCCTGATACACTTAAGACAGAAGGATCAATACAAGATTCAACCCCTGCAATTAATAGAAAATCTGCAACCAGGGCTTTTATTGCAAAACAGGGATCAACTGAACCAGGTATAGAAAAACAAACATCCGATACAACATCTTTTTGCAGCAGAAATCCTGTAGCTGATGTAACATTCCATAATCCCGGTTATGTATTAAGTTCAATTGATCAGCGTTTTCTTAACCAGTTTCCATACCAGTTTACAGAAAATAACCGAAGGATCAAATCAGAAAAAAAAGCATTTCTTCAAATACATCTGAAGCCAGGTGAAATAGTACCTGAAAAAATGTTTCATGAAAACTGGGTATTCGGGATACTGATATTTGCACTTATTTTCTTTTCAGTTGTTCAGTCCTCTGCAAAAAGTTTTTCACCTGCAATAACCAGGTTTTTCCTTTTCCGTGGAACAAATGAAGAAGGAACCAGAGATATGATGGGCATTTTTCAGTGGCAGACAACCATACTTAATCTGAGCTCTTTCATGGTAATTGCCCTTTTTGCCTGTTTTGCAGCATCATATTTTCATATAATTCCTGAAGGGATTACCAGTTTTACGGCATGGCTGATAGCTCTGGGTATTATTATTCTTTCTGTTACACTCCGTCATATCACTTGCTTCCTGACTGGACTACTTAGCAATCAGAGAGCTGTTTTTCATGATTATCTTCATACGGTTTACCAATCTTACCGTTTCGGGGCTTTCTTCTTGTTTTTTATTTTAATAATGATCTTATATACCAGCATTCTGGATGAAAGGAGCTATTTTTTTACAGGAGCTGTAATTATTGGAATCATTCTGATAATACGAATTTTAAGGT
>CAYLYN010000121.1:0-13060 GCA_964387565.1 uncultured Rikenellaceae bacterium
TCTGCGGTTAAAAAGGACTTATGAGACACCCTCTTCTCTGTGGTTAAAAGTTTCTTTTAAGACAGCCTCTCAATATTAAATATGGGTATTACTTTTCAGCAACCTCCTGCTGCTTTCTTTTTCTTCCCCGAAGGTTTGATTACAGGTTTGACAGACTCAGAAGGCCTTTCCTGTGTTGTGGTTACCGGACCTCCACCACCAAGAGCTGCTCCGGCGCTTTTTCTGAAATCATATTTTGCGAACTCTTCATCAGGGCTTGTTGATTCTGGTTTCTGGGGATTCATAAAGGCATCGAACCAGAAATTCAGGCCTCCCTCGAGAACATAATTATTTATATACCCCAGCTGCCTTGTAATCATCCATACTTCGTTGGCCACAAGAGTTCCGTTTGAATAGAAGATATTCATTTTCACATCCTGGTTAAGCAGATCCTTGTACTGTTCTGAAAGCAGATCAGTAGCCGGAATATTTATTGCACCGGGAAGACTGTATTTCTCAAATTCGTCCTGGCTTCTGACATCAATCAGCCTCAGCAACGGGTCTTTCTTCAGAATCATGTCTGCAACCGCATCAGGGGTGATGTATTGTGTACGGGTATTTACCTCAGCCAGCAACTGTTCAGCTGTAAGTTTGTAAGGTTTTGTTGTATTCTGAGGGACTGCGGCAATAATAATTCCCATCGGGATTATAAACATTGCAAGAATTGTACGTGGTGCCATACTTTTATATTATTTAATAATCAGTTTATTCTTTTATCAATTTTTCGAATTAATACTCCTCTCCCGGGAATTTCTTTTCAGCCCACTCGGCAATCCAAAACATTCCGAGTGCAACAATAATAAGAAGAAGTGCAAATACACCATCGGTCAGCCCCAGGGTCTCGCTGATCTTCGGAGCTCCCAGGAATTTTGCCATATACATACCTTCCCAAAGATTATAACCTAAGCCGAAAATAAACACTCCAATGAATAGTCCTCCGATAAATACAAGAGCATCGATCTTCCCTATTGAGGCTCCACAAAAGCTTGTACCCGGGCAGTAACCTCCCAGAATAAATCCTGCACCCATAATAATTCCCCCGACAATACTTGATGTAACATATGTAGGATTGACATAGACAAGGTTCAGGTCGATCCATCCGAAAAGACTGAAAAAGAGAAGTCCAAGCATACCTGTCAGAGCAGCTGTAAAAAACACTTTAAGTACAACGGTATCATATCCGTAAAATACTCCTGCAAGCTTTCTGCTTGATGAAAATCCACTCTGTTCCAGCACAAAGCCAAATCCGATACCTATTATGAATGCCAGGAACAAGTTGGTATTTTCAGATATAATTTCATTTATTACAAGTGGTCCCATTTTTTATTGTCTATTTGTCTGATTGTATGTCAATTTATATTCACTATGTGCTTTGCTTTGCCATCCGCCTTCGTCGGACGTAGTCCGCTACGGCGGACGAAGTCCGAAGCTTCAGCGGAGGATAGAGCTTTTTTCATATCCAGTTTTTCCTAACGAAATACGCCAGTGCAAACGCAGTACCAAAAATTGCCATCATTGATATAAATCCACCCAGAGACAACACTGCCATTCCGCTTAAGGCAGAGCCACTTGTGCAACCTCGTCCGAGTTGTGAACCAAAACCAAAAAGTACTCCGCCGGTCAGGGCAAAAACCAGCCTTCGCTTTGATGTGATTTTAGGCGAGTGTTCGACTTTAAACTTAAGGCGTCCGGCAAAAGCTCCTGAAAGAAATCCTCCAACAAGGACTCCGAGCATTTCAAACACAAGCCATGTCTTCATAGGGCTCTCTCCATGTGATTCGCTGAACTCCTGAACAAAAGCAGAAGTTTCACTTACCGAAGGAGATACTGTTGTCATTGCTGTTACAACAGTGCTCTTGATGGCGCCGCTTGCCCCAAGTCCACGTCCTGATACATAATTTGCAGCAAGCAGAACCAGACCAAGCAAAACACCTCCAATATAAGGATTGAGGTATGGTCTTACTTTCTTTTCTTTTGGTTTTGTCATATTATTATCAATAAAAATTCTTTAAAAATTGCAACTAATACAGCCATCTGCTTACCTGACCTGCATATACAATTATGAATCGGAGCATCAGGCTGCCAAAGAGCACTAGTGTAGCTGGAATAACCACAGGTATGTGATATTTACCTAATTCCATTATCTCAAGTATTGCAGGGATAACGAGGCTAAGTATCACAACAAATATCCAGAAAGAGACTGTATATGGTCCTCCGAGAAAAAGGTTTACAGCTTCTATCTGCACCTGAGTACTGGCCAGGAATCCCATGAACATATGAATTATCAGAAACAGTTCAATGCCAATGATAACAAGGTCAATTCTGGCAAATTGTTTTCTCTCCTTTGCATCCTTTGAAAGAAGCAAAGTGGCTGCGGCACCGGCTGAAAGACCTGATGCCAGGAACAATGGTCCCAGTATTGATGTGTTCCAAAGCGGACGTGCATTAAATGCTGAAAGTAAAATTCCTGTGTATATACCCAGTATAATGGCATATATCAGCATTACCCAGGCAAGAGCCTTTTTGTATTTATTGAAAAAATCATCAACAATATATAACCATTTAAATTTCCAGTCCCAGCGGGGAAATATATCTTTAATATGAAGGGCGCACCAGATAAAAGATACAGGGGTGATAACAAGGAGGGTCCAGGCTCCCCATGACATAGGCGACTGAAGTTTAATATTGGTATAGAGCTGCCAGAAAAACATTTTGTGCCTGAGATCAACAAACAATGCAAGAAGTCCGAGTACAAGGAGAAATGGTGTTAAAAAAGGGGTGATCCTTACAGCAGTTCTGTAATCTTTCTCTCTTCCTCTTATATAATACAGCGCAGCAATTGCAAGGATTCCTGCTGCCATCCCGCCAAGGAAAAGATAAAGGGATATCTGCCAGTGCCAGATATGAAGATGCGGATCGATCATTTGGTTCATCCTGCCGCTGACTATCAGTTCTTCTTTCATTATCTGAATTTTTTACTAGCTATATTAGAAAATAGAGTTGTGGCTTTGTACCAGCTTCAGGAATAAGAGTTTTATACTTCCTCTTGCTTAAAACAACTGAAACATCACTGTGAGGATCATCGAGATCACCAAAATAGAGACATTTTGTCGGGCAGACTTCAACACATGAAGGGCTCATTCCATTCTTTATTCTGTGAATACAGAAAGTGCATTTGTCAACATATCCTTCAGGATGCGGATACCTGGCATCATAAGGACATGAAGCCATACATGCGCCGCATCCTATGCATTCATTAGGAGTTACAAGAACAATTCCGCCTTGGACAAAATGACTCGCACCAGTAGGACAACAGCGCACACATGGTGCATTTACACACTGATTGCACCGCTCCGACCGCAGTTCCATCTCAAGCTGAGGATAAGTACCATCTATAACTTCCACAACCCAGTCGCGGCAAAATCCAATCGGCACATTATTTTCAGTCTGGCAGGCAACAACACAATCACTGCAGCCAACACATTTTCTGGTATCTACAGCCATAGCATATCTCATGACTTCACCTCCCCTCCTGGTAACTCAGGTATAAATGTCACGAAGTTTCCTCTCATCCCTGTACCTCCCATAATTGGATCAACCATAACATTGGTAATCATTTTTGTATCACTCGCCCCTCTTCCATAAGTGCGGCTCAGCTTTTTATCTGCATGACCGAATCCATGAACCATATATACTGAATCCCATCTTATCCTTTCGGTGATCCTTACCCTGACAGGGAAATCACTTCTGACCCCATCCTGGTTCATAATATAAATTTTCTGACCATTTTTAAATGACCATTCTTTAGCCACCTTAGGATTAATCCATAGAAGGTTTTCATCCATAAGGTCGAAAAGATATGGATTGTTTGATGTTCTTGAGAAAGTATGCATAGGTGCCCTTCCGTAAATTAGCCTGTAATAACCTTCTGCTGGTTCCGGATGTGGTGTATATACAGGAATAGGATCAAATCCCTCATTTGCAAAAGATGTGGAATAGAGTTCGATTTTACCGGTATTTGTAAAAAATTCAACATCTTCATTTTCAGCAAAATAAAGATTATCATATTCTTTAGGGAAAGTCTTAACGCCAATTCTCTGCATTTCTTCAAGAGATGACCCGACCTGTTTCAGTTGCCAGTCGAGCAAATCTTCAATATTCTCATGCGGGAAATAAGCTTCGAGGCCAAGTTTTTTGGATAGTTCCCTGACCATCCAGTATGCTGGTTTTGTATCGTACATAGGTTCTGCTGCCGGCATCCTCAGGGCAATCTGAGGTTTTCGGTGAGGTCCGGTTCTTATTGAGTCATATCGCTCAAGGTATGTGCACTCAGGAAGGATTACATCAGCCCAGCCGGTGATCTCCATCGGCATGGTATCAATAACCACAATAAGGTCAAGATTTTGAATGGCTTCAATAGTCTGTTTCTGATTTGGAAGCGTTTCAATGAGGTTTGTTCCGTTAATTATCCATCCCTTGAAATTGCAATCTCTTGTAGCTACCGGGACTGTGGCTTCACAAATACCATTAGCAAGTGCAAGGTCAGCTAGTACATATTTGCCTGGAAAAGCGCTTCGCCATGTACGTTTAGGCACAGGAAACTCAGGATGCGGGTAGGACGGTATCTGGAAAGTCTCTGACCTATAGAATCCACCACGTCTTCCCCAGCTGCCCAACAATGCATTTAGTATAGCTACAGCCCTTAATCTTTGTGTGTCATCGCCATACCAGGTTACATGTCTTCCGGGGTGGACAATAACGGCAGGTGAGGCATTGGCCATTTCAATTGCTGTCTTCCTTATGATATCCGGTTTAATTGTTGTAATCCCATATGCCCACTCAGGTGAATAGTTTTTGGTTGCATCAGAAAGCTCCTTGAATCCGTATGTATATTTTTCGACATAATTCTTATCATAGAGCCCTTCACTTATTATCACATTTATCCATGCAAGCAATAGAGCAAGATCAGTTGCAGGTTTTATCGGAAGCCAGTATTTCGATTTTGCTGCCGCAGTTGAATATCGAGGGTCGACTGTAATGATTGTAGCACCTTTATCAATTGCATCCGACATCTCCTGCACCTGCCCGTTGTGCATATTTTCACCTATATGAGATCCGATCAGTACCAGACACCGGGTATCCCTGATATCCGTAGGTTCAGGTGAATCGAGTCCTTCCCCGAAGGTAGCAATAAATGCTACTTCTCTTGGTCCGCGACACTGGGCATAAGAAGGTGCTGCTATACTGGCTGAACCGAACGCCTTTAATAGATCACCAAAATATTTTCCTCCGGATCCATGTGTGAAGAGAGCTACACATTCAGGACCATGCTCTTCAGCTATAACATTCATCTTATCAGCGATGAATGTAAAAGCCTCATCCCATGACACCTCTCTGAAAACCTGCCTGCCCCTCTCTTCTACCCTCATTAAAGGTTTTTTTAGCCGGTCTTCATCATAATACATTCCTATACCCCCTGTCCCTCTGGGGCAGAAACGACCATTACAATTCTGATCTTCATCATTACCAACAATTTTCCATATCTTTCCTTCAGATGTTTTGTATACCCATCCTGCACATTTCCAGAAGCAGACTTCACAATATGTAGGAGTTCTCTTCAGATCTACTTTCAGCTTTTTTAACTCATCAGGTGACGTCAATGTCCTGATGATCTTATATGATCCTGTACCAGCCGCAAGTGCTCCTGCTCCGTAAAGTGAAATTTTTATGAAATCTCTCCTGTTGGCCATTCTTATCTTTTAAAAATTTTCAATACTTCAGTTATTTTTCCCTTCCCTAGCCTAACCTGCTTATCTTGTCAAGCTTTTTAAGATCGAGAATCACGACTTTCTTTCCTGCAATTTTAATAAGGCCGTCTGCATTGAATTTTGAAAGGACCCTTCCCGTACTTTCTCTCGATATACCAACCATCTCAGAAATTTCAAGCCTTGAGAGTGGCAGATGAAACTTCTTGCTTGAAAATACAACTTTTGAGAAATAGAGTAGTAAATCTGCAACCCGCCCGTATGAGTTCTTGTTGCTTTGTGTTATAAACCTGTGGAAGTTTGTAAGACTTTCACGTCCAACGGATGAAAGGATCTCAAATGCAAAATTTCCATTACTTTTGACCATCTGTGTAAACACATCAATATCAATATAACAAACCTTAAGATCAGTTATAGCCGTGTAGGAAAAATGATTGATCTTTGCACCAAATAATGAGTGCAAACCCAGATAGGAATGAGGAAGCACTATTTGCAAAATCTGCTCCTTATTATCAGACCGCGTGATAAATTCCTTAACCAGACCTGAGCGCAGGTATATGATATGAGAGGTAGGAGAACCTGAGTTGAGAATTCTTGTTTTCCTCTTAATATCACTTATATACCTGTTAGCTGATATTAGATTAAGTTCAGAGCTTCCTAGTTTTTCTGTAGCACATGATTTGTCGTTACAAAACTGACACTGATCGCTCTTCCTGTCCTTTACCTTAATCATATTTTTAGTTAAGTTGACAAATGTAGAAATTAGTACCGTCGGATTTATGTGATTTATATCACATTTTTATGAGTCATATCTCACATTAAAGAGATTCAGAGCCACTCTCAGAATTATATATTTAACTAAATATTAACACCGGAAGCACTCTTGTAATGGCAGAAACATCATAATTATCATAAATATGCAAATAACTATATAAGTAGATTTATATTTGTACTGTTAATAAATTAACAATACATTCAAAAATATGAAAAAATTACTCATTCTAGGATCAGGGACAGGTGGAACCATAATGGCTAACAAGATGAGAAAGGAACTTCCCAGGGATGAATGGATGATAACAGTCGTCGACAGGGATAAGACTCATTATTATCAGCCCGGATTTCTGTTTATCCCTTTCGGACACTATAAAAAAGCAGATGTTATAAAACCAAAACAGAACTTTTTACCTGTAGGGGTTAATTCGGTGTATCAGAAAATAGAAAAGATCGATACGGAGAATAATAAAGTAGTTCTTTCCAATGGCGAAGTACTTAAGTATGATATTTTGATAATTGCAACAGGTACCAGGATCATTCCACAGGAGACTCCCGGTCTCAAGGGTGAATTATGGCATAAAAGCATATTTGATTTCTATACTATTGAAGGAACCGAGGCGCTGGCAAGGTTCTTCAAGACATGGGAAGGCGGCAGGCTTGTTATTAATATAGCAGATAATCCCATAAAATGCCCGGTGGCACCGCTTGAATTCGCATTCTTTGCCGATGCATTCTTTACAGAAAGAGGGATGAGAGACAAAGTTACAATAAGCTATGTAACGCCTTTATCCGGTGCTTTCACCAAGCCCAGATCATCAAAACTGTTAGGTTCAATGCTTGAGAATAAGAATATTGAACTTGTCACGGACTTTTTCCTTTCTGAAGTTGACAACAAGACAAAAGTAATCAGGGATTTTGGAGGCAGGGAAGTTGAATTCGACTGTCTTGTATCGATACCTTTACACAGTGGTGACTCTGTTATTGAATCAAGTGGATTGGGTGATGAATTTGGCTTTGTAAGGGCTGACAAATATACACTTCAGTCGCAGATAAAAGAGAATGTCTTTGTACTTGGTGATGCGGGTAATTTCCCCACTTCAAAAGCTGGTTCTGTTGTTCATTTCCAGGCAGATATTCTTACTGAAAATCTGATGTGCTATATTGAAAAGAGACCATTCACCGGAAAATTTGACGGTCACTCCAATTGCTATATTGAAACAGGTCATGGTATGGGTGCTCTGATTGACTTCAACTATGAAACAGAACCTCTGCCCGGTTACTTCCCGTTTCCTGGGATAGGCCCTTTCAGTCTGCTTAAGGAGAGCAGGTTAAATCATTATGGCAAACTCATATTTCGCTGGATCTACTGGCATATCTTACTGAAGGGCAAAGAAATGCCGATCGATACTCATATGACTATGGCTGGTAAAAGAACCGATTAATATTAAAAATTCAGTTATGTCAGAAAAGATTATGCAGGAGCAAATTAATGAGATAAACAGGAAGCTCGACCTGCTCATCGAAGAGGTGACAATACAGAGACAGAGCCGTGAGGCTATAAATGATCTCGTGGATGATGTAGCAGTAATTGGAAAAGATGTTTTCCGTACTGCAGTAACAGAGCTCGACAATGCCGGAGTTGAACTTGATGGTGAAAATCTTCGCGACCTGGGTTTCCGTCTGATCAGAAATATCGACAACATGGGTATGGTTCTGGAAATGCTGGAGAGCCTCACAGACCTTGCAAAAGATGCTACTCCTATTGTCAGACAGATAGGACTGGATGGTGTAAAGAAGTTCCACGAGTTCGAGCAGAAAGGATACTTCGAGATATTGAATCAGATTGGAATTGCCATGGATACCATCGTTTCAAGGTACTCAAAAGAAGATTTGAATAAATTGTCAGATAACCTTGTTCATGTATTTGACACCCTTACAATAGTCTCTGATAAAAAAGTCCTTGAAAAAATTGATGCAATATTCTCGACTCTAA
Organism: uncultured Rikenellaceae bacterium; assembly: GCA_964387565.1. Taxonomy (GTDB): domain Bacteria; phylum Bacteroidota; class Bacteroidia; order Bacteroidales; family VadinHA17; genus LD21. Next base: position 8,572 of record CAYLYN010000121.1, read on the forward strand.
GGGATATAAGGACAGAAGAGGTTAAGGAGTTTTCTGTATGGCGTGTAATCAAAGACTTCAATAAACCTGAATTTAAAAAGAGTATCGGGTTTATGATGGCTTTCCTTGAAATAATTAATGAGAAAAATAAGAATCAAATAGAAAGAAACAATTTAAACTAAACTGAAATGGCACAAAAAACTTATGCAGGAATAACAGTGGATGTCAATGAAGAAGGATATTTCACAACACCTTCCCAATGGACAAAAGAAATAGGCAACGAAATAGCAAAAGAACTTGATATTGTTCTTACTGATCAGCATTTTGCAATTATCGAGTGGCTCAGAAACAGACATAATGCAGGTGATGCGTTATCTATAAGAAGCATTAATCACTCTGGAGTTCTGGATGTTAAGACCTTTTACCAGCTTTTCCCCGGAGCACCATTGAAAAAAGCTACAAAAATTGCAGGAATTCCAAAACCGGCAAGTTGTATCTGATCATAATTCCCAAATTTTTAAATCTGATAAAATGACCACAGAAAAAGACTTTCCAATCAAAAAAGTAAACATCATCTGCGCCAAAGGTGCTGTTGAAGATGTTTATGCAACCCTCGTAATGGGTAATGGTGCGGTAATGGAAGGAATAGAGACTAATCTTTTTTTCACTTTCTTTGGCCTTGACGCTATCGTAAAGAACAGGATGGATAAGCTCCATACAGCTGTTTTGGGCAATCCTGCTTTAAGATTGCCAGGTGGATTAAGAATGCCTTCATGGTTAGGGATTATACCCGGAATGGAAGCTTTCACTTCATGGATGATGAAGAGCGAGATGGATAAGCTTGATATTCCTCCGGTAAGTGAATTCCTTGATCTGATAACTGCCGGCGGAGGTAAAATATATGCATGCAAACTTGCCATGGATATGTTCAAATTCAAACAGGAGGATCTTTCTGAGCATGTAGGCGGAGTACTTACAGTTGGGGAATTCTACGAAAAGGCAGGAGGAGAAGGTTCTCAGATAATATTCACCTGACACTATTCCTGATTGTTTATTTAAAACCGCAAAATGACAGTAACAATAATTGTCAGTTTTGCGGTTTTTCAATTACCAGTATTGTAATCCCCAGAAGATCTGCGAGCTTTGCCCCGGGATGGAAACACTTATAAGCATCATTCCATGCTTTTGAGAGATAAAGATCCTGTTTATCTCTTATCCTCAGGGCCAGTTCATCCATAGCCGGATTGTCTGACTGACCCGGATAAACATATCCGATTGCATCGAGGAGCTGACAGAGGTCATTATACTTACCAAGATTCATTGTCATCCTGTCAAGTCGTTTTTCAACCGATTTGATAGCTGGCGGATTTAAAGGGCGAAAGAAATAAAGCTGGTAAAGGAAATCCTTTGAACGCTTTCTGAACTCATGCACCAGTTCCGGCTTCACCTGGTTCCTGCACTCAAGATAAATCTTCCGGACCTTCTCAAATGATTGTTCGAAGTTCAGAAGAAGGTCTGAATGATTAACAGATTGCATCTGGTAGAACCGTATCCGGAAATAGGTTTTATTAAGTAAATCATCAATTTCAGCTATCCCAGGCTTCTTTTCTTCATCAGTTCCCTCTGCTTTTAAAGGCTTCCTTATCAGAGAAGTAATCTTCTCATCTGACTCTAGCTGAGAAAAAATATGCCGATATTTCTTCCGGAGATCCCTGAGTGTTTTTCTCTGAACAGTTGTATCCCTCCAGGTACTCATTATCCTGCCAACCATCTTTAATGATTCAAGATCCCTGGCAGTCAGATCATTCTCTAAAAGCGTTCCGGTGAGTCTCAAAACTGCTCTTGCTCTTTTCATGAACACTCTTATGTCGTGAACTGCATCATCATCAGGCACAGAAGATTTGCCCAGCAGTTCTTTCGACTTGCTGATATACTCTGTCAAAACCGGCTTAATTTCCCTGATCCTGATAGTTTCCTGTTCCATTCTAAGTAAAAACTACTCTTCCCGATAAAGTTATAGATTTTAAATTGATACATCAAATCATCCTTCATCTTCTCTAAAGATAAAACCTGAAAATCATCGGGATCAGAGGGAATCATTAAATAAAAAGCTAAATTTGCTATAATAAACCTAAAGTTCAGAAAATGGGTAAGATAAAAAAAGGCCAGCGGATAGGAATTCTGACCGCTGGAGGAGATTGTCCGGGATTAAATGCAGCAATAAGGGGTGTCGGAAAAACCGCTATTGTAAAATATGACATGAAGCTAATCGGTATAAGTGACGGATTTACCGGTATGATAAACAAGGAATATACTGAACTTACCCTTCATGATCTTTCAGGAATACTTACTCTTGGAGGCACTATTCTCGGAACATCCAGGGAGAAACCCTTTAAGAGCAGCGGAAAAAAGAAAAAGGAGATAAGCAAACCTAAATTAATAAGAGAACATTATGAGCAGATGGACCTCGACTGCCTGGTATGTGTTGGAGGTAACGGAACCCTCAAAACTGCTAATCTTCTGGCCCAGGAGGGCCTTAATGTAGTAGGGATTCCCAAAACAATCGACAATGATGTCTGGGGTACAGACATGACTTTCGGTTTTGATTCCGCTGTAAATATTGCAACAGAAGCCATCGACAGGCTTCACTCAACTGCGAACTCCCATAAAAGGATAATGATTATAGAGGTGATGGGACATAACGCAGGGTGGATAGCACTCTACTCAGGAATTGCAGGAGGCGGAGATGTGATACTTCTTCCGGAAATAGACTACAGCGATGAAAAAGTGGCTGAATATTTAATTCGTCGTTCTTCGGAAAACAAACCGTATTCAATTGTTGTTGTTGCAGAGGGAATAAGGAAGGCCGTAAAAGAAAGCTGTTCTGCAGCCCAGTCCCTAAGCAGAAAAATAATGGAACTCACCGGACTCGAAACAAGAGAGACTGTTCTGGGTTATATCCAGCGTGGAGGAACACCCTCTCCCATGGACAGAGTACTTGCAACAAGGTATGGAGCAGCCGCTGTTGATCTTATTGCTGCAAGAGATTATGGGAAGATGGTTGCCCTCAGAAACAATGAAATTGTACCTGTCTCTCTATCTGAAGTGGCTGGTAAACTAAAGCTTGTAAAACCTGATGATCCAATGGTGATACAGGCGCAGAATATGGGAACCAGCTTCGGAAACTGACTAATATTAGCTCGAAGATATGAAGAAACTTATTTTTGTCAGGCATAGCAAGGCAGAGGAGCCAACACTTGCAATTTCTGACTTTGAGAGATCCCTCACTATAAAAGGTAAATCGCTGGCAAATGCCATGGCCATCAGGCTTAAGGAAAAAGAGAACAGTGCAGGAGTTATTATGACTAGTCCGGCATTCAGAGCTGTTGAAACAGCACTGATATTTGCCGGTGTATTCAGAATACCTTCTGAGGAGATACTTTTTGCCGGTAATATCTACTATAAACTAAACCTTAAGACTTTGCAGGAAGATCTTTCAAGAATCAGGGAAGAGGTTGAAACTGTAACTCTTTTCGGGCATAATCCCTCATTCACAGAACTTGCAAATGAGCTTAGTAAGGAAGGATGCAATTTTATTCAGAAATGTGGCATTGTTGGTATTAAATTTAAAGTCAGTACATGGTCTGAACTGACCCGGAACAGCGGAGATATTGATTATCATTTAAAGCCATAAGACTTATATGAGTAAATCATATTTACCTAAGGAGATAAGCTGGCTCTCATTCAATGAACGAGTGCTACAGGAAGCTGAAAACAAGGATGTTCCACTGATTGAACGTTTTAAATTCCTTGGCATCTATTCCAATAACCTTGATGAATACTTCAGGGTCAGGGTAGCCACTCTCAAAAGACTTTCACTTTATGGATCAAAATCTAAAAACATTCTTGGCTATAATCCAAAAACCACTCTGAAAAAAATACATGAAATAGTCATTGCCCAGAATACAAAATTCGAGAAAATTTACAGCAGACTGCTAAAAGAGCTTGAAAATCATAAGATCCATATTATCAACGAGAAACAGCTAAACCAGGAACAGGTTGAATTTGTGACAAGGTACTTCCATAAAGAGGTCAGAAACAGGCTTATGCCTTTTATGATTGAGAAGGACTCGGATTTGCCCAACCTCACTGATGATGCAATATACCTGGCCGTCCACCTTTCCAAGAAAGATTCAGTAAAAAAAAGGTATGCCCTTCTCGAAGTACCAACAGGGATTTTACCCAGATTCATACAGCTGCCCGGTAAAAAAGATGAGAAATATATAATATTCCTGGATGATATTATCAGGTTCGGCCTGAAGGATATTTTCTTCATCTTTGATTTCGACGAAATCTCTGCCTACACAATAAAGCTCACAAAAGATGCCGAACTTGAGATAGCAGATGATATTTCCGAAAGCTATATTGATAAGCTTTCAAAAAGTCTTCAGCAAAGGAAGAAAGGAACCCCGGTCCGTTTTATATATGACAGGTGTATCCCCCAGGACCT
>CAYLYN010000122.1:0-12924 GCA_964387565.1 uncultured Rikenellaceae bacterium
CTTGACCTTTTGTGCGATGTAATATTCCATTCTTATGACTGAATCACAGGAACATAATTACTAAAGTTACAAAAAAAATGGCATTAACAAAAGAAACTTATTAATTATTGAACCGAATTTATTACTTTCATTATCTTGGTAATATTCTGAAAGCCCCAAGGTGGATTAGTTTTATTAATCAGTAATATGAAAACTAGAATATTAATTTTTACAGGAATGCTTGTTATGAGCGCCTGGTCTTACCATGCTGAATCCCAGATCAGTTCATCAGACCTGAGAATCGACTCAATAAATGAAATCCTTAAGGAAAATCCATATCACGACGGATTTAACGATATTTCTTTCTTTTATTCTGTCAGTATAACCCCTGATAAGGAACTGGTTGTCGAGATGAATTTTGACGGACCCTTCAAATGGGTTTATAAGGCGAAAATTGACGACCTCGATCTTTCTCCAAAAAATGATGTATGCAGGGAATCCCCTTCTTCGCTGTGCTGGCAGTGTAAACAAAAAGAACCAGGAAAACAGAACAGCTGTATAGAAGCAATAATGATACTTACTGAAGGAGAGCCTGACAGGCAGAATGCAAGCAATATATGCGTAAGTTTTTCAGGAAGGGGAATGATCTGCAATGATCTGAATCAGAGATTTCAACGACTATTCAATAATTATCGTGAAAACAATTGAATATACCGTTTCAGCTATTCCAGTAACATTCAATACATTAATACTGATGAGACCACCCTGGATACAACTGATTTTCTTACTTTTTACTTTATCGTGCAGCAGCGAAGAAACAGGAAATAAAGCGCATGCTGACAAAAAACCACACTCTCTTTTAACAGAGCTTGAGGCATTCCATGACTTAAATACTCTCCCTGAATATATTGAAGATTCTTATTGCGGCCAGGTCTCATCGTGGGATACTACAGGTAAAAACGATGACGGATTCAGTGGTACATATTCATATCTCAGGAAAAATGCCGATGGAAGTCTTGTTATCTTCGATGTAGTCGGGAGCGGTGTGATAAACAGGATATGGACTCCCACACCAAATAACGATACCCTGGATTTCTACCTGGACAATAATTCTGAGCCTGCATTCTCAATTTCTTTTATTGATCTGTTTTCAGGCAAGATTTATCCTTTTGTTTTGCCTTTGTGTAGTAATCAGCTTGGCGGATATTACTGCTATATCCCGATTACTTTTAATAAAAGCTGCAGGATCATTACACGGGGAAAAAAGATACAATTTCACCAGATACAATACAGATTATACAATGACGGCATTGCAGTCATACCCTTCAGCCTTTCTCTGGATAATAATGAAAGAGAATCCCTGGAGAAAATTAATCAGCTATGGAATATCACATCAAAAAATGTCTCCGATTTTTACCAGGGTGAAATTAAAACCAGAACAGGAGAATACATTCTCCGGCCGGGTAGTACAGAGTCAGTTTATGAAAATAAAAAAGGCGGCAGAATATTAGGAATAGAAATATCACCACCGTCAGTATTTGAAGGGTTGAGCAAAGATATTGATATAAAAATAACCTGGGATAATGAATCGTCACCTGCTGTTTACTGCCCCGTTGCAGATTTCTTCGGATATGCCTTCGGGAATCGTTCAATGCAGAGCCTGTTGCTTGGCAGTACCCCTGAAAAAAACTACTGCTATTTCCCAATGCCATATGATAAATCGGTAAAGATTGAACTGATCAGCAGGAAAAAAGTAAGTGATTCAGAACCAGAAAGGATAAAAGTATCTGTGTGGTATTCAGATATTAAAAGAGATCCGGAACGGGAAGGTAAATTCTATGTATACTGGAACAGTAACATCAGGGCGACAGGAGGTGTTCCTCACCTGATGGCAGACATCAAAGGCAAGGGGCATTATGCGGGTACTATTTTGCAGGCGCAGGGTCTGAAGGCAGGAATGACACTCTTCTTTGAAGGTGACGATTCAACATCTGTTGATGACACATTCAGGATGCATGGCACCGGTTCGGAAGATTATTTCAACGGAGGCTGGTATGCAATGCTTGACCGCTGGGATGGAAGGATGAGCCTGCCTCTGCATGGATCACTCGATTATTCCCTCCCTTTTTGCCGAACTGGCGGCTACAGGCTTTTCATAAGTGATAAAATATCATTTGGAAAGAGCTATTTTCATTCAATTGAACATGGACCCGTTGGTAATGTTTTTCCTTCCGATTACACATCTGCAGGTATATATTACTGCAGCACTCCTGCTCTAAGGGAAAGTTATCCATCGGAAGAATTAACAAATGTTTTTATCCCTGATACGCTTATTTTATATCCACAGCTTATTGAACTTACACTTTATGGAAGCATAGATATAATGACAACATGGCAATACGGTACCGGTGGAGAAAGCTACAGGTTCACACCGGCAGGCGACTCCTGGATAAGAATGTCGCTGAGAGATATCCCATCAGGAGCTTATAAAATTTATTATGATATAATGACTGAGCCTGATGGTTGCGATTTCTCTGTATGGTATCGACAGTCGCAACTAACAGACTGGATATCAGGTTTCAGTAAAAAAGAAGAAAGAAACATGAAGCTATATATATGCGACATGGATATAAATGAAATGAAAAATACCATAACAACAAGGTTCAGGACCAGTGAGGGAAAAACCAGCCTGCTCCTCAACAGGATAATGCTTATAAGGAAACACTGAACAAAATTATAACATGGGGAAGATGCTCAGAATAGTTGTTATAGGCGCAGGCGTTAGAGGCACCAGTCTTGCCAGGAAGGTTCTGACCTCAGGTAATAATGCAGTAATATCAGGTGTTGCGGAACCTGATCCCGTTAAGAGAAACAGCTTTGCAAGAGAATTTAAACTTAATACAGATTCTATATACACGGGATGGGAAGAGCTTGAAAAAGATGCAGACAGGTATGATGCGGCAATAATAGCCACTCTCGATAATCAGCATACCGGGCCTGCACTGAGCTGCCTTCGGAACGGATGGCATATTCTTATAGAAAAACCGCTTGCCGATACATTCAGTGATTGCCGGAGTATTGTCAGAATGCAGAAAGAAAAGAATAAAGTTATTGCTGTATGCCATACACTCAGGTTCATGGATGGCTACCGTAAGGTAAAGGAACTATGCTCAGAGGGGGCTGTGGGTGAGCTTATCCATATCGAACATATGGAGGCAATAAGCAATATCCGGTTTGCACATAATTATGTACGTGGCAGGTGGTCACAGGAAAAACTTAACACATTTCTGCTTCTTCACAAATGCAGCCATGATATTGATTACATCAGCTGGCTTTTAGATGTAAATTGTCTGCGGGTATCATCATTCGGTTCTCTTAAGTACTTTACAAAAATAAATGCTCCCGTGGGAAGTACACAACGTTGCACTGACGGATGCACAGCAGCCGGTACCTGTCCCTATAATGCTTTAAACATTTACGTTAAAGGAGATCTGGATAAATGGCCGGCGAAGGACATAAGCAATATCCATACTGCAGAATCACATCTTGATGCTGTCAGAAACGGACCCTATGGAATTTGTGTATGGAGTGGGCAAAATGATGTAGTTGACCATCAGGTCGTTATGCTGGAGTTTGAAGGAGGAGCCACTGCCACATGTACTTTGACAGGATATTCAGCCTCAAATGGCAGAAGGGTAAGGCTTCAGGGAACAAAAGGAGAGATCCTGTTTGATGAAGCATCAGGAACAATCAGCATTAAAGAGTTTTACGGCACCCGGGATGAGATAATAAACATTGTGCCAGTAACATCATACCATCCTGAAGATCAGGAAATTGTAAACGAATGGATCTCTTCCGTAATCTCATCAGGAAGAGTGACAGTTGATGCTTCAGAAGCACTCAGAACGCATGCCATTGTATTCGCAGCTGAACAGTCAAGGAAAGAGAAAAGAACAATTGAAATGAGCGAGTTATTGCAGAATCATTAAGTTTAATCTAATTTTAAGACAATAAATACCAATACTATGGAAAATAACAAAATCGACCGAAGACATTTTATCAGGAACACAACTATTGCAGCCACAGCAGTTACTATGGCTGGCAGTAAGGCATTTTCGACAGGTATTGCAGCCGGAAAAAATAAATTTCCTCGCTGGAAGGGATTCAACCTTCTCGATTTTTTTTCACCCACGCCTCCAAGGAATCCGGACAGGGGAAGAACTACCGAGGAGGACTTTAAATGGATGTCAGACTGGGGATTTGATTTTGTACGTATACCTATGGCCTATCCCAGGTATCTTTCCTTCGACAGAACAAAAGACATTACAAAGGAAGAGGTTTACAAAATGGATGAGAATGTACTTGAAGAGATAGATAAGCTGATTGATACAGCTAACAAGTACAACATGCATATAAGCCTTAACCTTCACAGGGGTCCGGGTTACTGTATAAATGCTGGATTCCGTGAACCATTCAACCTGTGGAAGGATAAGGATGCCCAGGATGCATTTTTTCACCATTGGGGAATGTTCGCTAAACGATACAAAAACATAGCACCTGAGAAACTGAGTTTCGACCTGCTGAATGAACCTGCATACATAGAAGATATGAATGATCAGTATGCAAAAAAAGGTCCGGTTCCCGGACAGACTTACAGGCTGGTAGTAGAGGGAGCTGCAAAAGCCATCAGGGCTGAAAATCCCAAGCGTTGGATAGTGGCAGATGGAAATAATGTAGGGAACAACGTTACTCCCGAAATAATTGACCTGAATGTAGGACAGAGTTGCCGCGGCTACTGGCCGGGTGTTATCTCCCATTATCAGGCTTCCTGGGTATGGAAGGATCCATCTAAAGCACCCACTCCGGTATGGCCGGGAACCATTGACGGAAAGTATTACAGCCGTCAGAACCTGGAAGAGCTGTATAAACCATGGATAGAAGTCCTTGACCAGGGCGTAGGTGTTCACTGCGGCGAATGCGGATGCTACAGTAAAACACCGCATGACGTATTCCTGGCATGGTTTACAGATGTGATTGACATTTTGACTAATGCAGGAATCGGTTATGCTCTCTGGAACTTCCGGGGTGATTTCGGCATACTCGATTCAAACCGGGCTGACGTAAACTATACCGACTGGTATGGACACAAGCTCGACAGTAAACTGCTCGATTTGCTCAAGAAATACTAAGAAGGCGTAGGGCGGAAGGCGAAAGGCGGAAGGCGAAAGAAAAACTTAGTATTCTTCCATTAACCTTTCGCCCTCAGCCTTCAGCCTTCAATCCTGCCTGCATTGCATCACTCCCCTGAAATAGCCAAGTGATTCAGCTATTCCTGCGAGAGGATCTTTCATATCTTTCTCATATTCAAGGCTGCACATCCCTGAGTAACTTATTTTGCGGAGTGCTGCTATTACGGCTGGCATATCAATAATGCCGCGCCCTATCTCTACTGTTTTACCATCTTTTGTCGATCCGTCAACATCTTTAATATGGACATCAAAAATACGTGAACCATATCTTAATATGTCAAAGACAGGATCCTTACCATCCCTGGTAGTGTGGCCAATATCAATACAGATACCAATTCTCTTATCCATATTCCAGATATTATTCCAGATATCAGTCGAATTTGGATATAATGGATTATCCGGTCCATGATTATGAATAGCAAGCCTTATATCATAACTTTTCACTTTCTGTTCCACATATGGAAGCAAAGCATATTCAGGAGCACCAATAATAATCTTCACACCCGCCATTTTTGCATATTCAAATGCCCGGTCGACTTCCTTTTCCGTTTTCATGTATACCACACCAACACCATAAACATTTATTCCTCCTGATCTGAATTTGGAAATTACCGAATTGATCTGTTCCTGGGTGCTGTCGTAAGGCATATGGAAATCTTTTACAGAAATATTTGAAACCTGTACCCTGTTCATCATCTCGACTGCCTTCTCAACAGGAAATTCCCTGAAAGTATACCCTGCCATACCAAGTTTAAATAGATCCTTAGCATCGCCCTGATGCTGAACATTAACTGGTGAACCATAAGTGGAAGTAAATCCTGCAGCAAGAATCCCTGTTCCTGCAAGCTTAAAAAACTGGCGTCTTGTTTTCATGTGTAAATAATTTTGATTTTAAATGTCACATGGAACCCACATGTAAGGACTTATTTTCATGTTTGTCTGTGCTTCATAAACATGTGGGTTTCATAATGATCTGTTTTTGTTTCAATTATCAGTTTTACGCACAACCATGTTATTATCGAGTAACCTTGAATTGTAGGTCTGCATAATAGCTTTCATCTTATCCTCCATCAGTCTTTGCAATTCAGGATTTGTCCCGAGAAGATTTCTTTCCAGAAAGATATCATTTTTATAATTATAAAGTCCTATACTCTTTTTATCGACCATCTCAAGAATATGATCGCGCATATAAAGGTGATAATTATCTCCGTTGGTGTTAAAACCAAATGACTCATATGAATCGTCCAGGAGGTTATTCCCAAATGCAATAAACTCCTCGTCGTAATTCAGATAATGAAGCACGGTAGGCATTATATCTACCTGCTGGGCTATCCTTTTCCTGACACCCTTAAGATCACTCCCCGGTTTATAGAATATTACAGGGATGCTGTATGATCCGAAATCATTCTGAAACTCCTTGTGTATCGATTCATTAGTATGATCAGCAGTTATAACAAAGATAGTATTGGAAAACCACGGCTGCCCTGATACTTCTGAAAAGAACTTCTTGAGGGCGAAATCTGTATATCCCACAACTTCTACAATTGGAGCAGCACCCTTTTTAAACTTTCCCCTGTACTTATCAGGTACCATAAAAGGATGATGTGATGATACCGAGAATATGGAAGCCATAAAAGGCTGCCTGAATGTATTAAGTTTTTTTGCAAAGAAGTCAAAGAATGGTTCATCCCATACTCCCCAGATACCGTCAAAATCATTCTTGTCAGGATACTGGTCAAGACCGAAATAGTCATCAAACCCGATCATTTTAGCAAATGAATCGAATCCCATTGATCCATTAGGAGCCCCATGAAAAAAAGCAGTATAGTATCCTTTCCTTTTTAACAGATCCGGAAATCCGCTTATCTGGTTATTTGCATAATGTGAAATTATATATGGTGTTTCCAGTGATGGAATAGATGATAGTATTGAAGGCATGGCATCAATTGATTTCTTCCCGTTAGCAACTGATACATCAAAAGTAAGGCTTACCTTAAGAAGAGAATCTATAAATGGAGTATAACCCGTATAATTGCCACCTTCAAGGTCCTGGTTCAGACCTCCTATATATTCCCTTGCAAAGCTCTCAAGGATGATCACCACAACATTGTCATTTCTGAATGGTCCGGATCCTGAAGGCATATGATGAGGATTATAAATCTGCTTCAGTCTTTCTTCATCAAAAAAGTCAAGCCTCTCAAGTGGCTTTTTACCATAAGTTCTGAGGATACTGAACGGAGTATTAAGGACTATTGCGACATCACGCGGCGATTCAGCATAACGGGCAGCATTACTTATCGTTATGGGCCGTGTAGAATGTTTGTATCCTCCTCTTGCTGCTCCGATAACCAGGGCAATTACCAGTGGAATCAGTAAAACATTTATCGAATAATATACTATTTTGTTCGAAACAGAAGGTTTTTGAGGTTTTACCTTCCTGTACATCCAGACCATCAGAAACCAGAGAAAAATTGTAAACAGAGTCGCCGGCCAGTAATCAAAAAGGAACCGGAAGAACAGTTTTACTATATTTGATTCATTTGAAAATGTTCCGAATACATCGGCTGTAGCTCTTTTGTAAACAAACCGGTAATAGACAAAATCCATCCCGTTCATTGCGATAGCAACTCCGTTTGTAATAAAGAAGATATACTTGATGATTTTCTGATAAACTTCATTATACCTGAAATCGAATGGAATAATATGCATGACGATTATCAGTCCATTTATATAGACAGCTGCAGAGACGTCGAACACCAGACCTCCTGATAGTATTCGTAAAAACTGGCTGACTGTAATTCCCGGGAACATCTGATGATTGAACACATAAAATCCGATCCTGCAAAGGGTGAAAAGCAGCATCACCAACAGAATTCTGTAAATGAGAACATTAAATATATTCCGCGAGAAAAGCCAGTTTCTACTCATAAATATTCTACAGAGGTAAGCTTATTAAGAGTCTTTTAGTATTGAGGACCTAAAACTATAAAAAGCAGTGATGAGATGCAAGTAAGTTGATGTATAACATTTATTACCGGTAAAACATCCTGATATGATTTCTTTTACTGAATCGCTAATCATGTTTCTGAAGGAATCAGCAGGTACTTAAGTTCTGAGTTGTCATCCGGACAAAGAATAGATTTTGGTGACAAAAAAATGAACGCCAGTCACATAATGACTGGCGTTATCAATTATAAAAGTTCAGGTTGTTAATTATTTTCCTTTTCCAGGTCTTTCATCATCTCCTTAAAATCAGAATTATTGAATCCATCCATAAACTGGCTGGCTTTTCTCAGTGCGGTAACTTTCACCAGCATAGAGATGACGAACAGCGCTATAAGAACATATGAAACGATCTTCACTGTTGCCTGAGTTGCTTTAAGCGTCTCATTAAGTGCATTATAAAGAAGCCATAATGAAAAAAGGTTAACACCCAGAGTAACCACTGCTCCAAGATAAAGGTTCAGACCACTTGTAAAGCCCAGAAGTGCACTTACAGGCATTACAACCATAAGTGAAGCAGCAACTCTGACATTTGTTTCAAAATCAGTACTTCCCTTGCAGATTGCAGAGATCACAAGGATGATAACAGCTCCGATAAATAATCCTATAACAGCAGCGATTATATACCAGACAAATACCATAACTCCCACTGCACCGCCAAACATTCCGCCTGTAACCGATCCTATTTTAAGCATACTCCACAGGAAGGCAAATACTCCGGCTACAGCACCATATATAACTGCTTTAATAAGTGGCTCTGCCATACCGCCTGTAGTTTTCAGACCTGCAAAATAGGATTTCGGATTAAGAAGGGTCTCTTTTGATTCATTAATAAAATTATTAAAATCGAAAGAACCGCTGTTCTGTGCCTGGGTATTAGATTCAGGTGTTCCGTTGCTCATAATAAAATTGATTAAATAGGTTAATATTAACGTTCCGGTTCAGAAAATCGCTCTCCAAGTTAGAAAATATTTATTGAAAATGTTAAAAAACCTGAAAAAATCAACTTCTTACTCCAGGTAAGTATAACCATAGAGCCCTGAGCGATAGTTTGAAAGAAACTCCTTGCCCTCCTCAAGAGTAATAATCCCTGATTTAACAGAAGATGTAACCCATGTTTCGACCGTTCTGACCATTTTTTTGGAATTGTACTGTACATAGTCCAGTACTTCTGCAACACTCTCACCATCAATGATCCTGTCGATTTTGTATCCGTCAGAATCAACTGAAACATGCACTGCATTTGTATCGCCAAAAAGGTTATGAAGGTCTCCCAGTATCTCCTGGTAGGCACCTACCAGGAATACACCAAGGTAATATGGTTCTTTTCCTCTGAGGGTATGAACCGGTATCTGGTGCGGTGAATTACGTGTTGAGATGAAGTTATCTATCTTTCCATCTGAATCACATGTCATATCCTGGATTGTAGCTGTCCTGGCCGGCTCTTCATTCAGACGGTGTATTGGCATTATCGGAAAAATCTGATCAATAGCCCAGGCATCGGGTAATGACTGGAATAGTGAAAAATTACAGAAGTATTTATCCGACAGCATCCTTGATATCTGTCTGAGCTCTTCAGGGACATGTTTGGTAGAATTAACCATCCGGTTGACTTCCCTGGCAATTGACCAGAAAAGACGTTCGATCTGGGCCCTGGTTCTGAGATCAATAAGTCCAAAGCTGAATCTGTCAAGCGCCTCCTCCCTTATTTGTTGAGCATCATGCCAGGTTTCAAGCATTCTCGACTGGTTAATATTATCATACAGCAGATAAAGCTCTCTGACAAGCTCATGGTCGCTTTCCTGTATGATATCCTCTTCGCTCCATGAAGGCAGAGTGGTTGTCTCCAGGACTTCAAATATCAGTACTGAGTGATGTGCAGTCAGTGATCTTCCTGATTCAGTAATAATATTGGGATGAGGAATATTAGCCTTATTGCTGGCATCAACGAAAGTGCTTATGGAGTCATTCACATACTCCTGTATTGTATAGTTAACACTGCTTTCACTGTTGGAAGATCCTGTTCCGTCATAGTCAACTCCAAGACCTCCACCGATATCTACAAACTCAACATTGAAACCAAGCTTCCTGAGCTGTATATAGAACTGAGATGCTTCACGTAACGCAATCTTAATCCTTCGTATCTTGGTTACCTGGCTTCCAATATGAAAATGAATAAGCTTGATAGACTCTCTCATCTTATTTTTTTCAAGAAAATCTATTGCCTCAAGCAGTTCGCTCGAAGTAAGTCCGAATTTACTTATATCGCCACCTGAATCTTCCCATTTTCCACTGCCTACGCTCGCAAGCTTGATCCTGATACCGAGATTCGGTTTAATCTTAAGCCTTTTGGAAATGGTTGTAATGAGTTTCAGTTCATTAAGTTTCTCAACAACCAGGAAGATCCTTTTACCCATTTTTTGTGCAAGGAGGGCCAGCTCGATATAATCTTCATCCTTATAACCGTTACAGATAATAAGTGACTCGGGATCTGTGTTTATAGCTATCACTGCATGAAGTTCAGGTTTTGAACCTGCTTCAAGCCCGATATTAAATTTTTTTCCATGGCTTACTATTTCCTCAACTACCGGTCGCATCTGATTCACTTTAATCGGATAGATTATAAAGCTCTGCGCTTTATATCCATATTCCTCAGAAGCAGATTTGAAGCATTTTGAAATACTTACGATCCGGTCGTCCAGAATATCAGGAAATCTTATCAGAACTGGCGCCGACACATCTGAAAGCGTAAGCTCATCAAGAAGTTCTTTCAGATCAACTGAAGTGCCGTTTTTCTGAGGAGTAACCTCAACATTACCCTTTTCGCTGATGGAAAAATAGGGAACACCCCAGCCGTTTATATTATATAGCTCAGCAGAATCATCAACTCTCCATTTTCTCATGTCAGATCAATTTACCCTGGTTAAACAGGCCGCAAAGGTCAGAAAAAAATGTAAAAATTACAATGTCATATAAAGATCAGTAATTCTTTAACCTTATCCTATAGCTTTGTCAATTATCTGCTATAATTAATTCAATGGTATTGTGTCATAATCATACTTCCCCATGACCTTATAAACAGGATAGGGAAGAAAACCCGTTCCCCATTGCGGCACGAGATACCGGTCGAAGAAGTTCCATGCCAGCAAGCCCTCGCCGGACTGCGGTTCAAGTAAATATGAACAAACATTTGAAAGAGGCTGATTCATCCTGATAACAAAGGTTCCCGCCGGAAAGGATCTGGTTTCATTAACAAATCTCCCCTTCACAGAGTTAAAATAATGACCCTGGTTAAGTCTCTGGGAACTTTTGAGTTCAGTGATCTCAAACCTTTCGACCTCAATTTCAGTTTCAGCTGAAAGCTTTTCCATCTTTATACCATGACTAATTATCAGATCCAATACTTCCTTTTCACTGACAGTAATCAGATAAGCTGACGGCAAAGCAACACTTTTTACCGGTACATAATCGATATAGTAAGGCACTGTAACAGTCTTTGGCCGTCCTGTATTCTTATATGACTTCCAGCCGTTAACTTCACCTGCAAGTTCTGCCTCGTATGTCTTAATTGTCACCTCCCTTGCTGCCGGCCTGACTTCATATTCTATTGCGAATGAATCAACAATGGCATCATTACCCCTTAAAACTGTTTTTTTGTCGATCGCGGATATCAGCGAACTTATATCATCGTTATTTTCGTTAACATAATCACAGAGTGATTGCATAAGATAATAGCAGCCCCAAACCCTTGATTTAAAATCAGCATATACATAATTCTCATTCAGTATAGCAAGCCTGTTCCTGATACCATAGTAATTCGTCATGTAACGTGGTTCTGAAGCTTCCATTACCCATCCTTTGGAAGGATTGAGCATATCATAGAATTCTCCGTAAAAACAGTTCTCCACTTTGTATTTTTTAAGAAGAGTCTTCGACATTGCCGGCATCATTTTGTCATGCATATATGAAATAAGTTCCTTATCTCCATTTGGATTTACCATCCAGGTAAAAGTAACTGGCTCTGAATGGTATGAACCATTAGTAGTATGACAGTCCATAAAAACCTGGGGGTCCCAGCGGTTAAATACATTCAACAGCAGTCCACGTACCTCAGGTGATTCTGCTTTCAATGCATCCCTGTTCAGGTCGAGATTTTGTCCATTATGCCTTACTCCTACCCCGTTAACCGGTCCATTCTGATGTGTCCTGTTCATTGTGCTTATCCTGTCGTTACCGTCAGGATTGAAGTCAGGGCAAATAAGGATAACTGCTTTTTTAAGAATTTCCGGGTCTTTTGATCTGAGCAGATCCCTGGCGAACATCAATGAAGCCTCCTTCCCCTCAACCTCGCCTGCATGAATATTACACTGAATATAAACTTTTAGTCTGTTATCGTTTTTCAGACTCTCCGGCGATGATGGCAATGGATCTCCAATTATAAGCAGCGGAATATCCCTTCCTTCAGATGTTTTTCCAATGGATTCTACTCTGATATTTTTAGATATTTCAGTGAGGTTCTTTATAAATTCAAGTACATCCCTGTGTTCAGATGTTGATTTAAAACCTGAGCTCTCTGCAACTGTAAGAAGTTTTTCCTGGCCTGATAAAGAGATGACAGAGATACTTAAAATAATGATTATAGCTGTTATAGTCTTCATGTTATATTATTAAGAAGAAAATTCCGATAAATGTA
>CAYLYN010000123.1:0-12849 GCA_964387565.1 uncultured Rikenellaceae bacterium
GTCTTCGATATGTCTTACCTTATCTTCCGGCAACAATTCATAGAAATATTTGTCGATATTTAATTTCCTGGCAAAGGCTGCTGCAGCATATTTGTTATCGCCGGTAAGCATTACGGTTTGAATATTTCTTGCTTTTAATTTTTCTATTGCGGTTATTGCGTCGTCTTTCAGACTGTCAGAAATAACAATATACCCTGCATAAACATTATTAAAGACAATATGCACCACAGTTCCTTCCACATTACAAAAAGGATGCTCTATGTTTTCCCTGTGTAAGAGTTTATCGTTGCCTGCAAGGACTATTCTGTTATCGATAGCAGCCTTAATGCCATACCCCGATATTTCTTCAACTTGCTTAATACGTGAGTCGTCTGTGGCCTTTCCAAAAGCATCTGAAATTGATTTTGCTATCGGATGATTAGAATTGGCTTCTGCATAGGCAGCATATTCCAGTATATCTTCTTTAGAAAAGCCATTGGAAGTAACGATTTCTGACACTCTAAATTCGCCTTTTGTCAGTGTCCCAGTTTTATCAAACACCACCGTTTTAACCTGTGTCAGGGCATCGAGGAAATTTGAACCTTTTACCAAAACTCCTTTCCGTGATGCCCGGCCTACTCCGCCGAAATATCCTAGCGGGATGCTGATAACCAGTGCGCACGGGCATGATATGACCAATACAACCAGGGCACGATATATCCATTCGCTGAAAGTTGTTCCCGTAATTAATAAAGGCGGTATTACTGCGAGTAAAACAGCGCCAAGCACAACAAACGGTGTATAATATTTTGCAAAAGTGGTAATGAATTTCTCGGTTTCTGCTTTCCGGGATGTAGCATTTTCAACCATTTCCAGTATTCTGGATATCGACGATTCGCCTGATGTTTTCTCCACTTCGATGCTAAGCAGGCCTGACTTGTTAATCATGCCAGCCAGCACTTTATCTTTTTCTTCTATTTTTCGTGGAACGCTTTCTCCGGTCAATGCTGAAGTGTCAACAAAGGAACTGCCTTCTGTAACTGACCCGTCGAGCGGTACTTTTTCGCCTGGTTTAACGATAATGGTGTCACCAATTTTCACGTCTTCAGGTGAAATTTTTATAATTTCCATACCCGATTTCAGATTGGCATAATCGGGTTTGATTTCAAGGAGCGCTTTGATTGATTTACGCGACCGGCCTACGGCAATATCCTGAAACAATTCTCCGACTACATAAAACAACATTACAGCCACCGCCTCAGGCATTTCATCAATT
Source organism: uncultured Rikenellaceae bacterium (assembly GCA_964387565.1). Taxonomy (GTDB): domain Bacteria; phylum Bacteroidota; class Bacteroidia; order Bacteroidales; family VadinHA17; genus LD21. The sequence goes on from CAYLYN010000123.1 coordinate 1,256, forward strand.
GCAAAAGCACCCAAAGTTGCAATGGTCATCAAAAACTGTTCATTAAAAACCTGTCCCCTGATGATGTTTTTTACTGCCGATGAAATAACGTTCCAACCAACAATAAGGTAAGCAACTCCAAATACTAAAAATTCAGCTATACGATATGGTGTATTGTGTAATTCTTCTTTGAAGATAATACCTGCGATCAATAAAAGAAGTCCTGAAACAACTTTTAAAACTGCTACCCTGTTTTCATCAAGCTCGCTTGTTGAAACCAATAATTTTTCGCTGGCAATAGCCTCCACTTCAACCTCCGGCTCTATCTCCTTTATCTTACCTTTAACTTTTTCGAGATTGCCGGTATCAATCGTCATGGAAGAAGTGGCAAAATTTACACTTACAAATTTCACGCCTTCCAATCTGGCCAGGTTATCTTCAATTTTAGAAGCACATGACGCACAATCCAGATTTTTCAGTCTGTATTTTTTCATAAAATCAATCTTATTCATCCAAAAAAAGTTAAAAGACTGCCAGACCATAAAGGTCCGGCAGTCACCCTTCCCCTCAATCAACCATTCCCCATTCCCCTTCTGATACTGTGAACTTTATCAACTGAAGTAACATAGATTATCCCATCACCCGGATTACCTGTATGTGCGTTTTTACCAATAATCCCAATGATCTTTTCAACCTCACTATCATCACAAACAATTACAATTTTTGCCACCTTACTGTTTGTGATAGAGAAATTTGTTGATAAGGTGGATTCGTCGCTCTGAAAATTGCCGGTTCCTTCTGCCAGAGTAACAGTCAGATTAGGATAACCAGCCAAAACCAGCTGATTTAGTATCTCGTTTGCCTTAAAAGGTTTGACTATTGCTTTAATTTCTTTCATAATTCATTTTTTAAAAATTTATATCAGCAGGCCATTTCCCCAGCATTCTTCTTTGCTGAAAGAAGATTATAGGCTCCAACAATTACCACCCTTGAAGCATCGATATTAAATCCTTCAGGAAGGATTACCTCTGTAAAACCCGATGAAGTCACTCCCTTTCGAACTTCAATTATTCTGTACTCCGTAAATGGCTGACCTTCTTCCTCTTTTTCTGTTTCGAAAACGAATATATAATCTTTATCATCGAAGCTCACTATTGCCTCTGATGGCAGGGATGGAACCTGTTCGGCAGACTCTTCGATCACTGCATTCACATACATACCCGGCAACACATCATCGCACTGACCGGTAACAGTAGCAAAAACCTTAAATGTCTTATCATCACCAACAGACTTTCCGGTCTGAATAATAACAGCCTCATGAACGTCAGATCCATTATTCACGAAGAATTTTACTTTTTGACCCTCAGAAACCTTTTCAGCGTCTTTTTCAAATAGTGTAAGTTCGAGATAGAGGTTTTCGCTGTTAACAATCTCAAACAGGACATCAGTGGGAGAAACGTATTTCCCAATGTTAATATTTACTGATTTCAGGAATCCTTTTATTGGGGATCTGAGACTTACAGAACTACTTATGTTTTCTTCGGTGAGCTGATCCGGATCAATACCTATCATGGTCAATTTCTGCTCCAGTGACCTTATAACCGCCAGAAGATTTTTATAGTCAACCGTAACCTGCTGGACATTTTTCTCTGAATAAACATCATCTTTATACAGATTAATGTGCCTTTCATATTCTGCTTTCGCAAATACCAATCTGTTCTTCGCTTCAAGATAATTCTGCTGGATATCTACAAATTCCTGGTTTTCAATAATTGCAAGAACCTGACCCCGCGAAACTGCATTTCCGGGAAGAAGATTAGTGCTCTTAATAAAGCCGCCCAGAGGCATGCTAACAGTGGCAAAACTTTGAGGAGGAACTGAAATTACACCATTTGATTTAATCACATTGCCAATTGATTTCATCTCAAATTTGCCAAATTTAATACCTGCAAGTTTTGCCTGATCATCACGCAGTTCAACTATATCTTCGGGAAGTACTTCAACTTCCTCAGTTTCAGAAGCCGTCTTATCATTCATATTACATGAGATTAGTAAGAGCGAGAGCCCAATAGCAAATGCCGGAAATTTATATATAATTTTTGCCATAACTAATTAATTTAAAATATTTTACCTGTTACAAAATCGATTGAAATTAATGTTTGATTACAATTATGAAGGGCATCAAGATAGTTCTGTTTGATAGTAAGCGCCCTGCTGAGAGTGAGAACGAAATCGAGATAGTCAAGTGCCCCTGCCTTATAGCTTTTAGAAGCCTGATCAATAATTATATCTGCTTCAGGAACAGCCTGTGTTTCATAGTAAGATACGCTGGCAGCGAACTTTTTGTATTCATCGACCAATGATCTTAAACTTCCTGAAATAGACTTTGAATAGTTCTCAGCTTCGATGAGTGATTTCTCATAATTAATTTTAGCTGCTTTACTTCTTGAGGTATACGCAGGGAACCACAACGGAACTGAGATACCTGCCTGAATACCTGAAAATCTGTCGCCGGAAACAAATGTTTGGGGAATTCCGTTCACTTCCTGAGTGCCTGTCATTGACTGGTTGAAGTAGCCAATACTGAGATCCGGCAAAGTTAAACTTTGCTGTACCTTCTTCTCCAGTCTGGCTATCTCAGTTTGTTGGTCAAATAGCTTAAGTGATGGATTCCCGGCAATCAAAAGAGAATCAATAGGTTGTGATACGTATATTAATCTGAGTTCTGTATCAACCGGAATGATTTGTACCCTTTTATTAAGTACAAGCATAAGCTTCCTTGCAGTTATTTTCAGATCAGAATCAATCTGGTACAACTGGTTTTTTATTTCAAGACTCTGTGAGCGGGCAGTGATCATTTCAAGTCTGTTAGTCTCCCCAGCCTTTGACCTGAGTTCTGCGGCTCTCATAAAACCCGAGTAAAGACTGTCCTGATACATTAACAGTTTCTGCTTTGACAGAAGGTAGACATACTGCCAATACCATAGTTTGACTTGTGAAGAGATCTCCAGTTGTGATACTGTTCTGTTCAATTCACTGCTTTTAATATTAGCATCAGCCAGTTTAAACCTGTTGGCATATACCGTGGGAAATGCAAAAGACTGCGTAACAGTAAAACTATTGTCTTTGGCATATGAGTTTATCTGTCCATACTGTCCTTCAACGGATGTTTTGGGCAGATCGAATGCAGCGCCTTTCAATGCCTTGTTGATTTCCATTGAATACCCGGCAGACCTTATGTACAAATTGCTGTCGAGAGCGGTTTGAATAGCATCCTGTAGGTTTATTCGTCCGGGTTCCTGGGCAGATAATGGACTAGCAAGGCCAATAAAACTCAGTCCAATTAACAAAGTAGTAATTACTCTGTTTACCTTCTTACGACGTAGAAGTTTAATGTTCCCTGAAGAAAAGTAAATATACAAAACAGGAAGAACCACCAGTGTGAGAAGAGTTGCTGTTATCAGGCCACCGATTACGACAGTTGCCAGAGGTTTCTGTACTTCTGCACCGGCAGATGTTGAAATGGCCATTGGAAGGAATCCCAAAGATGCTACTGCAGCAGTCATAATTACAGGTCTTAACCTCGTATGTAATCCTTTAAGCACTCTTTCGGTTATATCCGTAATTCCTTCTTTTTCAAGACGGTTAAATTCAGCAATAAGAACGATGCCATTTAGTACCGCAACCCCAAACAGTGCTATAAAACCTACTCCAGCAGATATTGAGAAATTCATATCACGCAGATAAAGTGCAAAAATTCCTCCTATTGCAGACATTGGCACTGCTGTAAAAATCAGAAGTGACTGTTTAACCGAATTGAAAGTGAAATAGAGAAGTACAAAGATCAGGATCAATGCTACCGGAACTGCTACAGACAGCCTCTTACGCGCTTCAACAAGATTCTCGAACTGGCCTCCATATGAAATATAATAACCTGTAGGTAGCTTAATATTTTTATCAATAAGTGCAGTAACATCATTTATTACACTCTGAACATCACGACCACGTACGTTGAATCCGATGGTGATCCTGCGTTTTGTGTTTTCGCGTGACACCTGTGCAGGACCTGACTTTATTGAAATATCAGCAAGCTGATCGAAAGGGATCTGATGGCCGTCAGGTAAAGAAATTGAAAGACTTTTTACATCCTCGAGACTTTGTCTGTAATCCCTGTCAAGTCTTACAACAAGACCAAACCGTTTTTCTTCATCAAATACAACACCAGCCTGACTGCCGGCAAAAGCGGCACGAAGAACAGAATTTACATCTGATATCGAAATTCCATATTGAGCAAGCCGGTCACGGTTGTATTCAATCTGTATCTGCGCCAGGCCGGTTACCTTTTCAACATTTATATCCTGAACTCCGGCGACGCTCATTATTGTTCGTTCAACATCTGCTCCCTTTTCTGCCAGAGTGAGAAGGTCGTCTCCAAAGATTTTCACTGCCACATCCTGACGTGAACCTGTCATCAATTCATTGAATCGCATCTGAATAGGTTGCTGAAATTCGAACTTCACCCCGGCGAGTACGATTAGCTTTTCCTCCATTTTTGCAACTAATTCTTCCCGGGTAGTAGCAGAAGTCCATTCCTCTTTATCCTTCAGAGTAATAATATAATCGCCCGTTTCCATGGGAGTTGGATCGGTCGGAATTTCTCCGGCGCCAATTTTGCAGACCACATGCTTAATTTCGGGGAAATTAGCCAGCAATATTTTATTCGCCTGAATTACCTTATCAACACTGTTAGTCAGCGACCCCCCCTGCAGAGTTATAACACTTGAAGCAAGATCTCCTTCCTCCAGTTGGGGTATAAATTCGCCGCCAAGACGGCTGAAGAAGATGATACTTATAATGAAAATAGTAACTGCTGATGCCATCACAATTACCTTATGCCTGAGTGCCAGAGTAATAGCCGGATCAAAGGCTTTCTTGATCCAACCCATTATTCTATCTGAAATATTTGGTTTGTATTCTGTCTTTTTACTCAGAAACAGAGCTGATGCCCATGGAACATAAGTAAGTGAAAGTATAAAGGCACCAAGAATTGCAAAACTGACGACCTGACCCATTGGTCTGAACATTTTTCCTTCTATACCAACAAGTGTAAGAATTGGAAGGTAAACAATAAGTATAATTATTTCTCCGAAAGCAGCTGCAGTTCTTATCTTACTAGATGCCTGCAACACTTCTTCGTCCATCTGGCGTTGATTCAAAACTGCAATTCCGGAATTTTGATTCTTAAACAGAGATAATCTATGGACGATACTTTCCACAATAATAACTGCACCATCCACTATTAGGCCAAAGTCAATTGCACCCAGGCTCATTAGATTGCCAGAGACTCCAAATAGTTGCATCATCGAGATTGCAAAAAGCATTGCGAGAGGAATAACTGAAGCAACAATAAGACCAGCTCTCATATTCCCGAGTAATAATACAAGAACAAAGATGACTATTAATGCGCCTTCAATGAGGTTTCGTGAGACGGTACCAATCGCCCGGCCAACAAGGTCGGAACGGTTTAAGAAAGGAACGATTTTTACCTGCTCGGGTAGCGACTTCTGAATAGATTCGATGCGTGTTTCAACATTCTCTATTACCTCATGGGCATTTGCCCCTTTAAGCATCATTACCACACCTCCAACCGCCTCAGTTGTATCGACAACGAATGCTCCATATCTGGTTGCATTCCCATACTGGACAACAGCGATATCACGAATTAGTACAGGAATACCTGAGCTATTTCTTTTAATGACAATTTTTTCGATATCGTCAAGTGATTTGACCAGACCAATTCCTCTTATAAAAAATGCTGTCGGCTTTTTATCAATATAAGCACTTCCGGTGTTTTCATTATTATTTTCAAGTGCCTTAAAGATATCGGTAAGTGTTAGGTCCATTGATCGGAGGCGGTCGGGATTAACGGCAATTTCATATTGCTTCACAAAACCACCGTAACTGTTTATATCTGCAACACCCTGTGTTCCCAACATTTCCCTTCTTACGACCCAGTCCTGAAGAGTTCTCAATTCCATCGGATTGTAGCGTTTTTCGAAACCTTTTTCAACTTCGAGCCTGTACTGGTATATTTCCCCCAGACCAGTTGAAATCGGGGCGAGAGATATCTGGGCAAGTCCGGCAGGAATAGATTCCTCCGCTTCTTTAAGCCGTTCCGTGAGCTGCTGCCTTGCCCAATAAATATCAACATTATCCCTGAACACAACCGTAACAACAGATAAGCCAAGTCGAGAGATCGACCGGAGCTCAATAATGTCAGGAATATTTGCTACCGAGACCTCAATAGGTGCAGTTATAAAACTCTCCACCTCCTGAACTGCAAGTGATGGAGCAAGAGATATAACCTGCACCTGATTGTTAGTAATATCTGGAATGGCATCTATCGGGAGCCTGGTGAGAGAGTATGTCCCCCAGGCAATTAATGCCAGAACGAATAAACCTATTATGAATTTATTCTTTATTGAAAATGTAATTATTCTATTTATCATTATATAGTCATTAAATATTCGTTATTATTTATTTCCCACTGATTGGTAAAAGGCATGAAAGGTTTTCATATTTTCAAAGTAAATGACCCTGTCTTCGCCCTTTTTCAGTAAGCCAGGAATTGCTTTTGATTTAAGGATTTTTGCACCAGATATAGTGTCAAATGTGTATGCTTCCTGTTCATAATGGTTGCGAATGTTTTTTTCACATTTCTCGCAACATGCCGTAAATATTTCTCCATTGCAAGCGAATTCGTATGTATTATGAATCTTAATCATATCGCCTGACATACATACCCTTCCTGTTGGAATGACAGTACCATACATCTTTCCTATTTTATTATGATATTTTAATTCAGGACCATACATTATTAGTGTTTTCCCGATGAATACCAGAAGGATCATTGCAGCAATAGCACTAAAGGCCAAGACCTTTGAACGTCTGTTGGCTTTATCCTGTTTTTCCTTTTGTTGTTTAGCTGATGCTTTATTGATTTTCATCCGTTTAAAAATATGGACACGTCAGAAGATTATAAATCTTCCACACTTATTTACTTAAATAAAGGATTTTAAGCTAATTCAGGAGGTGCCCTCAGACGGAAAAAATCTGTAAGAATGTAATTTGGTAGGGGTTCAGTATAATCCCGGGAATTTTTTATTCCGACACAGATTTTATATAAATGTATATTTGATTCACAAATAAAGTCTGTAAAGAAATATTGCTTATTGACGCCGGAATTGTATTTAACAACCTTCTCAGCAGCCAGATCATTGAAAGCATGACAATGAATAGGGAATCCATTGTGGTGTTCAGCACCTGGTCTTTCTGCCGGACAGTTATTATTTTGATCAGAAAATGAATCGGAAATATGATGGTCGTGTGGGATAGCAAGATGAGCCACCACTGCTATAGAAGCAAGCCAGAACAAAAATGATGCAATATTTCTGAGAATTTTCCCCATTAAACGTATTAACTACACAAAATTAAACGTACAAATGTATTAAAAAGTTCATGCAACAGCGTTGCAAAGTCATTTATTGCAAGGTGCACATATCCCTTTTACTACCATATTAATATTTTTGAGAATAAAACCAGCAGGCAGTTTTACCTCGGGAACGGGTACATCGTTAAGGCAAAATGTTTTGTTACATTTTTCACATTTGAAATGTACATGGAGTTCTGATGGATTGCACTGGCAACTATCAAGGCAGAGAGCATATTTGATGGAACCTGTTCCATCGTCAATGCTATGTATCAGTTTTTTCTCCTCAAATGTTTTCAGGGTTCGATACAATGTTACTCTGTCGGCTTTTTGAAACTGATTTTCAAGATCACCAAGACTGATAGCTGCTTTCTGCTCCAATAAGACTTTTAGAACCAACTCCCGCATAGCTGTTGGTTTAATATGACGTTGCACTAATTTATTATCCATTATGATTAGAATAGTAAGTTATTGAATAACTAAACTACTACTTTATGTCCTTTTGAACAAATTTGCGCTGATAAAACAATGGCTCTTTTGATTTTGCAGAAGCGTTGGCTTTGTGCATAGGGGCAAAATCAGATGTGCCTTTTGTAGTGAGGTTTCAGAATATAAGAATTTTTGCGCGCGGGCCAAGTCCCGATAGAAAGCACTAAGTTTTCTTGTCTTGGTTAAGTTGTCAAGGGCCCAGAAACTTTTATTGTTATCAACTTAACTGTCATTATATCAATGGCTTGCCCATAACTCATATATAGCATTAATAATTATGCCTATCCGTAACAAATTCAGAGTTTCTCACTAAAAAAAAGCAAGTATTAAAATTTGCTATTGTATATTTTAAAGGCTCTTCACCTCATTCATAATTCGATTAAAATTGTCGTTCAGGTCCTTTTCAGTTATATGGTGCTTCACTTTTAACTCCAATCGTTTGAAAGGATAAAGGTCAAAATTATAGAGTTTGTCTTTCCCATCTGCAAAAACAAAGAATTGTCCCTGCTTTAGGCCAGTGAAATCCTGATTCTTATACTTTGTTGTTTCCCTGGTTCCTTCAGAAGTTCTTGTATCACCTCCTATAATAGAATTAGTAAAGGATATGGAAACAGTCCTCTTTTCAATCTCCTCACTTATGTTCTTATAATATCTTACACTATCAGGATCATTGGCTTTTCCAATCATTTGATATGAAAGGTTTGCAAGGAGCGAGCTTGTAATTACATCCCCGTAATTTTCTTTTGCCAATGCCCGGTCCTGAGTGGAAAAAACAGTTGCAATATTATAGCTTCTCATTGTTGCCGGGATCTTTGAAATTCCATCAATATAAAAAGTAGTTCCTTCATCAAACAATAGGAAACTGGCTGGACGGTTCCTGATCTGCATACTGTTTATTGACGTGCTTATTATTACTGAAATAAACGGTGCATTAATTCTTTCGAGCCTTGGATCATTTACGATGCTTAAAAATGTCGGGTTCTCCGGATTGTTTATGTCAAGATCCACGTCGTTTGCACTCATCATCCAAAATATTGTGGGAAGAGCAAGATCTGTTAAAGGCAGCGATAGAGAAGCCTTAACACCTGCCACCTGATTTTCTGAGATAAGTGAATCAATCAGCGGAGATCCTATTGCTCTTGAATACGGATTTTCTGAAATAAAGTCAACAATTTCTGTTGGCGTTCTCACCAGGCACAAAGCTACGGCATGAGGGAGAGTACACATTTCAGGGTAATCTACCTTTAGCCGCCATATAACAGCTGCTAGTGTCGGCTCCGGAATCTTGTCAAAGAAACTGCTTCCTGAATCCTTCACATTGTCTACTTTCTTCAGATTTGCAAAGATCAGCTTCGTTTGTTGTCTTAGGTGCTGCTCAGTTGGTATGTACTTTGGGAGAAACGGGTTTACCCGATCGGAATACATTGGGGAGTGTGGTATAATAGTTGCTTGTTTTATTGTAGAATTCTGAAAGAAAAAGTGGGCTATTTCTGTTATCTCTCCGTTTTTGTAATCATAACAAAGACAGGGAATGTTTCTTTCTCCGGCATGTTTGAGAATTGGTACAAAACCGCTTTCTGTTTTTCCACTACCGGCACTACCGAAAATGGCTATTCCCCTTTTAATATTCTTCATAATAAGCGGGGAAGAGTTTCTTATTGGAAATTTTACACTCCAAATGGGGTCTGTTTTCCTTGCATCACCCAGGAAAGAGGTTTCTGTAATTATTAGAAAGATAATAGAAAGAAGGCTAGCCAGAATAAATATTGCCAGATGTAGTGGCAAGATGTAAGTGAAAAAAACGGCAAAAAATAAGTAAACAAGACTCTGAACAAGAAGAATTAATAGGATTCTCCAGTAAAACTTAATCTTATAGGAAAGTACCAGGAATTGAAGCAATGAAACAACCAGGACAACCACAATTAAAATAAGCTTTGAAACAAGCGTAAGCTGTTGAAAATATTTAATTATGAGTTCCATTTTTGATAATTAAAGACCTGTATTCAAGGTCGTTGTTAATGCCTTTTTGCCAATATCCAGGACTATCTTTGATGGGTTGTAGGCATAATTAATTGCTTTCATACACTCTTTGGCTCCAGGTACTTGTTTAAAAACTGCCGAGAGTGCATCGAGAGGATCTTTTGCATTTGCCAGGTTTGAAACAATATTTACTGCCTGGGAAGTTTTATTAAATTCTTTTACCAGAGGTACATCTCGTGCGATACTCATTGTAAGGCTTTTTGCAATACTCCTCATTTGGTTCTTCATTGTGTGATAATGAGAAAATTTATGATGCTGTAACCTCTTATAATCGAAATTTGTATCAAAACTTTTTTCGCAGTTTTGAACAAATTTCATCCTGTCAAATCCAATCTGGACCTCTTTCCCATTTAGGATATTCTTGGAGTTCTTTGCATTTGCCATGGGGCTTAAGCGAATCTTCCTGGATCGATCCATTCTTGAGACAACTACGTGAACATGAGTTTGTAGTCCCTCCTTCAGATCTCCTGCTTTATACAAACCCTCTTTCACTTCCGCAGAATCTCTGCCATAATACCGGGAATGTTCGACTTTCCCAAAATAAACAAGGTCTTTCCCGGATATTCCCCTGTTAAAATTATTAGCGTACTGATCCATTACAACCCTTGTGTAGTCTTTAATAGCTTCTTTGTAACGCTTAAACTCAATAGAGGTAAGTTGTGAAATATTTTTTATATCACGACCGGAAACACTTTTACAGATATGCTTCAATTCTTCCTTGCTTGGATTTACTGTAATCATATAAAACTTGATTTCTTCTTTCCCAAGCTTTCCTTTGTTATTGTCGATTGTGCTTTGAGCTGTACAAAAAGAAATATCATTTGCTTTTTGATCAAAAAATTTCTCCTGACTGAAGATATCCTTCTCCTGGTTCTCCTTCTCCAGATAATTAATCAGGTCATTGCAACTACTCCTGTTGTTATCCTTTTTAGATGAATGAATCTTAACGTACATCAGAGTGTTTTTAGATATTTCCTGTATTCATTAATGTCACCAATTGGAAGCTCAATAACCGGTTTCCTGTTAAGTCCTGTAGATTTTTCTTCTGTATGTGAAAGTATATTTTCCAAATAACCTTTAGTCGTTTTTAATTTCAATTCAACTTTATTAAGCTTTTCCAGTAACAATTTATATTCTTCGGATTGTTGATCATTTCTCAAATTTTCACTGATAAGAGGTTCTGTCTTTTCATCCTTAATATTTTCATTTGAGATGGGAAAAGATTTAACCTTAGTTTGGCCTGTGGGATCTCCTTTTCTTGGAGCCTCTTCTTCAATGTACGTTACAAAACGTGCAATCAAAGTATCCATTTTCCCGAAAGTGGGTTTAATAAAATCATTTTCCTGTTTGCGCATAAATGATATTATAGTATCCCGGAATTTCTTAAGTTCTTCCGCCGGTGAAAGTACTTGCAGGTCTTTAGGATTTACCCCTGTTGTGTCAAAGTATTTGGCCATTGCTTCAGCAAAATCTTTTTGACTCATTTCGTATTTGTCGGCCAGACGGTCAATAATTATTTTGCTCTTTGGAGTTATGCTTATTGTGACGTATTTTTGCATAAAATAATTATTAATTAATTAGATTTTCATACAAATAT
>CAYLYN010000124.1:0-5927 GCA_964387565.1 uncultured Rikenellaceae bacterium
ATATCGACCAGATCATCAAACAGTTCATCAACATCACCGCACGAGTGGATGAAAACATACTTGCCTTCATCATGTACAGCCTTATACATTCTTTTAAGCTGGGGGTAGATGAATTCCTTCCATGTTTCGTAGCCCATAATCAGGCCACTCTGCTGCCCCCAGTCGTCGCCAAAACAAACTGCATCAATATCATATTTAGATGCCTCCTTTACCTGGGCTATGTTATAGTCGGCAATTGCCTCAAAGAGCTCATGCACGAAACCCGGATTTACCATGAAATCCATAAGCAGGTTCTCCATACCCCTGAGTGTCCATGCTCTTTCATACAGCGAGAATCCTATCTCGAAGAGCCTGAACATATCGGGATTTGCTGCAATACGGGGTTCAATGTCGGCAAAATAACGCTTATCGCATGGATCAGGAAAGGTGTAGCCTTTCATCGTCGGTTCGCTAATTATGCTTCCTGTTATATTTCCGATATCCTTGTCAATGCTCCGGTCCCAGACAGCTCCAAATACATCTCTGAAAAGGTTCTCATCCAGCTGGTCAAAGAATCCGATATCAGCACCGAGCGCCATTATGTGATTTTGTAAAACTTCATCGAGATCTTCTGTCTGATAATGGTTAAACAAAAGTTCTTTTGCTTCAACAGTAAATTTGAATGACCATGGTGTGTAGGGAGGCTTCTTGCCGTCAAGGACGGTTTTGATTACTTCTCTTCGGGTCATATGAAAAATTAACTAAGATTTCAGGGTGTTTTTATGACCATCCTTGATACCCAGCAGGTAGGTTCCCATGCCTGTTATCCAGAAAACAACAGGGTAGAAGAGCCATCTTTCGGCACCTCCGGCTCCAAGTGTAGGAATGAAATATTTCTGAAAGGAGAGAAGTACAAGTGCTATTAAACCAAATATTGCAAACACATATCTGAGCGGTGCGTTGACAATTTTGAAGGAGACAATGGCAGCAATACCACCTGCAATAAAGACCGTAAGTTCAAGGATTCCATAATATGGATGAAAATGACCGGAAAATATACCCACACCCACTATACCAATACCAAGCAATGCCATAGGTAATGTCATAAGGTATCTTCTGAATATTTTATGGACATACCATGTGGCAATAAGTACCATAACTCCTGCTATAGCCATTGAAAAGTCGAAAATCCTCGCAGAAAGCTGCTGGAACGTTGTTTCAGGATGGATACTGGAAGCCAGCTCACTTATATTGTTGTCGCGTATGCTGAATTCAGCGGTATAGAATATTTCGCCGGTTATTATACCCATAAAGATAAAGAATCCTGCCAGGAAAAGTAGCAACCCCGACCTTGTGAGTGATGCCCTTATGTCTGTTTTGATAATTTCATTGAAATCCATTTCCCAGATAATTCATTATTAATATTGAGTTCCCCCTAGGTTTAAAGTTCAAATATAGGCAGATTTATTGAAAAGGTGTTGCGTAGTTAAAATTTACCATCTGCTTTGTGTTTAACATATTGTAAATGATATTATTGTCCTTTAAATCTGCTTAAACAATTTATGAAGCTTTTCAATTACATCGGAATAGACTGAACTGTTTAAATTCAAAAACTCTTCAGCACTTTTTTTGAAATCAACTGATATTGCCTGAAGAAATACATTATCAGGACCATATGATTCTCCTGACTCATCCCTGGCCCTGAATTTAAATCCGTACGACATTGCTTTAAGGATCAGATCATAAGGCATCCCTTCCTGCCTTGCGAGATGTATAGCCCCCATGAAACGGTCATCTGATGATAGTTTTCTTACGAGGTCATGTCCAACCCTGAAAATTGTATCCTGCAGGGCTTTATTTCTGAATCTGTTTAACAGGTCATCAACATGATCCTGAAGGTCATCCAATAAAAGGTCCTCGCTATATACCTTGCTGAGTATGTGAGCCGACTGCATCATAACCTCCCTGGTAAACCCGAAAACCCTTGTATCCTCAAGTATTTCATACATATATGTCATATCCGGATGAAGGTAGAAGCCGTAATAAGCAGCAGTTGCATGTCCAAGGTTGTGAATGAAGGCTTTCCTGTCGACCCAGGCTTTAATGTTGCTTTTAGGTTCAAGGCCCTTTACTTCCGGAATTGGTGACTTAAAGCCCTTGCCATCAAGGATAAGGGAGTTGTATGGTTCGGCGAAAACAACAAGCGGGTCTTTCTCCGTTTCAGCAAGCGGAATTATAGGAACCATCTTCCCGATACTTGTCTCAATAAGTCCGGTAAGCCTGTCGAGAGGAAATCCTTCAGGCAGATGTTTTAATAGCTCCTGTCTTGTAAATTCTGCTGCAGATCTCATATTCTCGGCAAGAATGATATCGAGCGGGAAATAAGGATTATACATAAGTCTAAGTTCCATGCCTGAAGCTATCAACGGAATGACCTTCTCCAGTGCAAATTTCCCGACAGAAACAGCTGCAATACCGGCTGAACATACAGCCTCATAAATATGCTGCTTATCGGATGCAGCTATAGCGCTTACATCTGGTACAATGATCTCTTCTTCCCGTTCACCTTTTATTACAACCCGGTATGATTTTCTTTCATTGAGCAGTCTGACGATTTCAGTATCCACATCCACAAACACCACCTTATATCCGCCGCATCCAAACAGTTGTCCTATGAAGGATCTGCCTATTCTTCCTGCACCGAAAATAACGATCTTATAGGGATCAACCTTCAATCTGTCTCCTGTAGGCTTCATAATATGGTTCCATTTTCATCCTTTTCTCACCAGGATGTTTTTCAAAATAGGTTCCCCCCAGGTAGAAGCATGTGAATCCGCCTGAAACAATACCCCGGTAGCATGCTTCCTTCATGTCCGGGTGGAGGATGCCATTATATCTCTGGTTTGCAACTGAGGCTATAACCCCGCCTGCAAAATTATCTCCGCAGCCTGTTGTATCACCACCCCTGTTTGATTTAAGTTCGTCTGTCACTTTCCCTGAGACAGGAAGCTCAAAAGGATCGCTCTTCACAAAAAAACTTCCGTCCGACCATGCTGTTATGTTTTTCGATCCGTTTGTAATGACAACTGATGATGCCTTTTTATTCATGAAAAACTGTAGTGCTGCTTTTGTATCCCTTTCACCGCTTAAGCGTAAAGCCTCCTCCTGGTCTGCAATAAGGAGATCTGTCAGTGCATAGCTCTCATCGCTTTCTCCCAGTGGCCACCTGTTACCGGGAGCAGACTTTTCATTCCTGAAGTCAAAAACAGTGTTTACAACTGTTTTACACCCATTTGCCTTTGCCTTTTTCAGAAGTGCTGCAAGGTTGTCATGTATTACAGGAACCAGAGCCGTTCCTCCGAATATGACAATATCTGATCTGAAAAACTCATCAGGAAGATCGTCAGGTCCGAACTCCCATGCTGCTGCTATCGAGTTTATGAACATCCTCTCTCCGTGTCCGTTTTCAAAGCCCGGGTCTGACAATACCACAGTTGACGGAGTTGGCTTGTCGATCAGTCTGTAATCTCTGAGTAAAACAGGTGTTTTCTTTAGAGAGCTGAGGAGATAATTACCAGGTTCATCATTTCCACCCCTGCCGTAGAAGCGCACTTCACATTGATTTTTGTCAATCAATTGGGCGATATTTATCAATGATACAATAGAGGGTCCGCCTATATTGATTTTGTCAGGCGGACGTCCTCCGGTAATTTCACCAAGTGCCTCGTCGAAGGGTTTGCCACAGAATTCTTCAAACTCTTCCCTGAACACCAGGTGTCCGGGTGTCAGGCCTCCATCGCCTCTTTGTGCCGAGAGATATGGTTTAACATTGCTGCTGCCGAAGCTGATATCATTATAAAGAAGGTCGACGAGGCAGCATCCTGCACCTGAAATAACTACTCTTGACATATTTCAGCCTGTTGATTAAAAGTTTAAAGATACCCGGGATAATCGTTTACGAGAAGATGTAAAGGAGGAACATCTTCAACAATATCGGGAAATCTGCCAATGCTTTCAAAGAAGCGGTTGTCATTGGCATCGTCATTAACCATGCTTACCTCACCTATAAGAACCCGTCCATGTCCTTTCTCCCCGTAAAACCTGTGATAGACCCTGGGCTTAAGACATATACTCTGTCCGGGTTTAAGTATTAACGGATCGCCTGGCTTAACTGTAGTAAGTACTCCATCGATGCTTACCTCTACAGGTTCATCTGACATGCTATCACTGTCGGTTGCTCTGTAAAGTTCCATGACAAGATTCCCTCCGCCACGGTTTATAATATCTTCCGATTTATTCCAGTGAAAATGCATAGGGGTTTCCTGCTCCTCTTCCGCTGCCATTATCTTTTCACAGTACATTTTGTCTTTTTTATCCCAGTTGCCGTTCCGTATTGTGAAGAGGCATAATCCTACTTTTTTGAAGTCGCCGCTGCCAAAGTCGGTAATGTCCCATCCAAGCTTGTTATCGGCTATCTCACTGCATATTTTATATTTCCCTTTCCATTCTTCAGGAGACCATGAAGCCCATTCAGGCAGCATGAAATGATGCATTTGCATGAAATCCCTGAAACCGGCTATTATATCATTTACTTCGCTTCGTTTCATATTTTATTTTTGAATTACGAAAAATAAAGATATAAAATTTTTAACCACAGAGAACACTGAGTCCTTTGGATAGCACTGAGTGCACAGAGATTTAAAAATATTTAACCTCTGTGCCCTCTGTGTATTTCCTCTGCGTCCCCTGTGGTTAAATGGATTTTAAAATCTTTTGAATATCTTAGTAAAGAATATTGGAATTTGCCTGTACATTTAAACCTTACCTGATGAAAGAAACCATCTCTTCAATCCTTATTTTTTCAGTTCTAATCCTCTCCGGGTGTAAAACCGGCCAGCGAACAGCAGAAAATGAACCCATCAAAGCCTACGACATCGATTTCAACTGGGGCGAAGGGGGCCCTAACGGCTTTGCAGCACCCGGACTTTGGGCCGATGCCGATCCTGCAGCACATGTTGAATGGTATGCCGCTCTCGGATGCAATGTGATTCAGTCCTTTGCTGTATCTTGTAACGGTTACGCCTGGTATAAGAATGGTATTGTCCCTGAACAACCCGGACTTGTTCATGATTTTCTGACTGAACAGGTGAAGCTTGCACATCAGAAAAACATTAAGGTATTCGGCTATTTCTGTGCCGGATCAAACACCCGCTGGGGACTCGATAATCCCGATTTCAGCTATGGTGTACCCTCTGCACCTCATATCCCGTATACAACAAAATATATTGATTTCCTCTGTGCTTCAATTGAAGATGCTATCAAAAAGACAGGTATTGATGGAGTATTCATCGACTGGCTCTGGAATCCCGGAGCTGTGATGGAACCATATCCTCCTCTCAAATGGATAACCTGTGAGCAGGAGATGTTCGGCGAACTCATGGGTCAGCCTTTCCCTGGTATCGAAAAGATCACTTCGGATATTGAACTGGAATTCCGTCGAAAAGCAATAGACCGTACATGGAAGAGAATTAAAGAAACAGTTAAAAGTACTAATCCTGACTGTATTATCTGGCTTACCTGTGCACAGCTTACTAACAGGGACATTGAAGGCTCTGATATGCTCAAAGAGGTTGACTGGGTATTGAATGAAGCCGGCGATACGGCTACAACAGAATCAGCGCAGGCTATGCTCGGTAAACATACCAGGATGGTAACCTGCCTTGCAAACTGGAACGGACAGGATGCTGCTGTTGTTATACCCGATGCAATTAAAAAAAATATTGGTCTTTACGGATTTACAAAACCGGTCAACGGATCAATTATGCCACCTGTAGATTACTATCTCTCGCATCACCCCGACAGTCTGAAAGCCGATGCAAGAAATATTGCACTTCTGGCACGGACCTATAACGGGTTGCCATTTGATTATGTGAAAAAATAAAAAAGGC
>CAYLYN010000124.1:6027-9668 GCA_964387565.1 uncultured Rikenellaceae bacterium
CAATATTCAATTATTCCGCAACCTGTTAAAATGCAGTTAACCTCCGGTGAATTCGAATTGAAAAAGAGTTCAGTAATTGTCATTTCCGGCGACGGAATGATTCCGCTTGCAGAATACCTTGCTGACGAGATCAGCTCCGTCTCAGGACTTGAACTTCAGATAAAAGAGGGCAATGGTAAAGGGATCAGTCTGGTGCTTCAGGATAACCTGCTCAGTACCCTGGGGCCAGAAGGCTATAATCTTAATGTAAATTCATGGGGAATTGAAATCATTGCCCCAAAAACCAGTGGCCTGTTTTATGGCATACAGACACTCCTTCAGATGTTTCCCTCCGACGATGACTGTGTGAATTGTGAAGATGATGAAATTGAAATTCAGTGTGTTGCAATTGAAGATTTTCCCAGGTTTAAATGGAGAGGACTGCTTCTCGATGTAAGTCGTCATTTTTTTACCATTGATGAGATCAAAAGAATGATTGACGAGATGGTGCGCTATAAATATAACATCCTGCAGCTGCATCTTACAGATGACCAGGGATGGAGACTTGAAATAAAGAGCATGCCGCAACTGACATCCACAGGTGCCTGGCGGGTACCCCGGACAGGTCTATGGTGGGACAGGGAGCCACCTCAGGAAGGGGAGGAACCTACATATGGAGGCTTTTATACACAGGAGCAGATGAAAGAACTTATTGATTATGCACTGTTCCGGAATGTCAGTATTTTGCCTGAGATAGAAGCTCCCGGTCACAGCCTTGCGGCCATTGCTGCCTATCCTTATCTCTCCTCAACAGGTAAGAAATACAATGTAAACCCTGGCAGTAAATTTTATACAATCGATGATAATTCAATTTGTGCAGGAAAGGAAACGTCATATGAATACATGGAGAAGGTTCTTTCAGAAGTTGCTGATCTTTTCCCTTTTGAATATGTTCATATCGGAGGTGATGAATGCTATAAAGGTTTCTGGAAAAAATGTCCCGACTGTCAGAGGAGGATGAGGGAAAACGGTCTGAAGGATGAGAATGAGCTTCAGAGCTACTTTATAAAAAGGCTTGAAAAGATACTTGAAGCTAATGGTAAAAAACTTATCGGATGGGATGAGATTCTTGAAGGAGGTCTGGCTCCCAATGCTGCCGTAATGAGCTGGAGAGGCATGCAGGGAGGTATTACAGCAGCAAAAGAGGGGCATCATGTTGTTATGAGTCCGGTCGACTTTGCCTACCTCGATTTCTACCAGGGCGATCCGGCCATTGAACCACCAACATATGCCATGCTTCGTCTTAAGAAAGTATATGATTTTGAACCTGTACCCGAAGGTGTTGATCCTGAATATATACTTGGTGGACAGGGTAACCTCTGGACAGAAAGTGTTCCGACCTTCAGGCATGCTGAGTATATGCTCTGGCCCCGTTCTCTTGCTCTTGCGGAGGTCTTGTGGTCTCCTGCTGAGTCTAGAGAGTGGAGCGGTTTTGTCCAGCGTACAGAGGCTCATCTTGCAAGACTTGAAAACGATGATATCAATTATGCTGTAAGTTTCTATGATGCCATAATAACACCTTCAAAAAATGATAAAGGTGAACTCATAATCGGGCTGGCATCAGAACTGGATAGAGTTGATATCTATTATACTTTTGATAATACTTATCCTGATGATCATTCCCCTGTTTACAAAGCAGGAGAAGAACTGTCAATTCCCAAAGATGCTGATACATTCAGGGTAATAACCTACAGGGATGGAAAACCACTGGGCAGAATGATTACAGTTTCACTTTCTGATCTCACAAAAAGAATTTCGTGAATTTAAGATGAACTCACCCCCCGCCCCCTTCACTGTTAACCCATGAAAATGTTAAAGAATAGGAAGTGGAAAAAAGTTTCCCCTCCTTCAAAAGGAGGGGAAACTTATAAAGCTCTATTATACAATTATACTATACTTGGGTTAGCGGCTATGCTTCCGACCCCCTCCATGCGATGAAAGAGGTGGTGCAAAAACAGTAAATATTTAAATCTCTGATATGTATACGAAAATCAAACAACTAGTTTTCTTCTTTTTATTATTGATCTCTTCATGTGGTTCAAAAGAGAGCCAGACTAACAAAGATGAGATAAAAGATACTTCAATGGTTATCAGCAGCAGATACCTTAATCTTCCGGTCTCCCAGGCTGCTGATCGTGCAAAGATGACATTTACGGCAGAAGGAGAGCAGGTTAAGGAATTTGTAATACGACTGGCTCCTGAAAAGCCAGATTACTGGGTATTCTGGGATATCTCAAAATATAGCGGGAAGGAATTAAAAATCAGTTATACCGGTAATGGTGCAGGATTGAAAAATATTTACCTGGATGACAGAATTGCCGGCCAGGATAGTCTGTACAGGGAAATAAACCGTCCGCAGATACATTTCTCATCCCGGAGAGGATGGAATAATGATCCCAACGGACTTGTATGGTTTGATGGTGAGTATCATCTATTCTACCAGCATAATCCATTTGAGAAATTCTGGGAAAACATGCACTGGGGTCATGCCGTAAGCAAAGACCTGGTACACTGGGAGGAGCTTGGAATTGCACTGGAGCCCGACACTCTTGGAACGATGTTTTCCGGTTCGGCAATTATTGACAGTGACAACACTGCAGGCTGGGGAAAGGATGCTCTTGTTGCTTTCTACACGGCTGCAGGTAAAAAAATGACACAGAATGTAGCATACAGCACCGACAGGGGAAGGAGCTTTACAAAATATGATGGAAATCCAATTCTCGGTCCAGATCGCGATCCGAAGGTTTTCTGGTATGAACCAAAAAAGTACTGGATCATGGTACTCTATAACGATAATTTCAATATTATCTATAATTCAAAAGACCTAAAAAAATGGGAAGAAAAAAGCATTGTGCCTGGATTTTATGAATGCCCGGAGTTTTTTGAACTGCCGGTTGATGGTAATGAAAAGGTTAAGAAATGGGTGATGTATGGCGCATCAGGAACATATATGATTGGCAGCTTCGATGGAGAGAAGTTCACTCCTGAGCATGGGAAATACTACTATAGCTGGGGAAGCCAGTATGCAGCACAGACTTATAATAATGTACCCGATGGCAGAAGGATTCAGATAGGCTGGGGAAGAATTGAACACCCGGGCATGGCTTTCAACCAGATGATGCTTTTTCCCTGTGAACTTACATTGAGAACAACAACTGAGGGAATAAGACTGTTTTGTGAACCGCTGAAGGAAATCGAGTTGCTTCATAATAAAAAACATTCCTGGAACAACCTGACTTCAGGAGAAGTAAATGAAAGACTCAGGGAAGTTAAAAGTGATCTTCTTCATATCAGGTTGGATGCAGAAATAGTTCATGGTCTGGGTCTTGAAGTATTATACAGGGGAAATCCTGTGGTTTATTTTGACGGCAATTACAACCGTTTTAATGGTGCTCCATATGTATGCAGCAAACCAGGTATTTTCAGGTTCAGTATTGAGATCATCATCGACAGAACATCTGTTGAAGCTTATATCGATCATGGAAAACTGTTTATTTCTGAAGGCCTGAAGGATAAAAAATCAGATAACAGAATTGAATTAAAAGGAAATCTTTTGATTCATTCCGTTGAAATAAATGAGCTTAAAAGTATATGGTAAGGTT
>CAYLYN010000124.1:9768-12790 GCA_964387565.1 uncultured Rikenellaceae bacterium
TAATTAGTTTATTGTTAATAAATTCACAATAAGGAATAAAATGAAAACACGAGCAATCCTTATCCTGCTTATAGCAATCACTTCCTGCGTTAAAAATCCTGTCAGCAATATCTCCACAAATGATGCCCTTCAGAAGTACAGGCAGCTAATAGGTGACAGGAGTTATCTTATCATTCCTGAGGTAAGGGAAAATCCCATGAAATGGTTTGACAGTATCCCTGAGAACAGGTTAACTGCCGCCCTTGAAAACAGGCAGCTAAAGCTTAATGCTTGTCCGGGAGAGTATTTTGTTTTTCAGGCAGGAGTATGGGCCATTAAAAATGATATTGCTGATGTTAAGGTTGAATTTACAGATCTCACTGGGAGAGGTGGGAAGAAATTAGAATCCGGAAAGATCACCTGCTTCAATAAAGGAGGAATTGATATTAAAGGAAATCCGTTCATTAAAACTGTTAATATCCGGTCCGGAAGAGTTCAGGCACTATGGATTGGTATCGACCTTGAAGGTGCTGCTGCAGGAACATACAAAGGAACTGTAACGGTTTCAACAGGAGCAGAAAAGGAAAATCTTGATATTGCTCTTAATGTCGCCGGTGATCAGGTGCCTGACCATGGTTATGATGAAGGAGCCAGACTGTCCCGGCTAAACTGGTTGAATTCCCGTTCAGGTATTGATGATGAAGTAACACATGGCTACCTGCCCCTGGAAATCCAGGAAAATAAACTGAACATTCTGGGCCGGTCTCTTGCAATTGCTGATAATGGTCTTCCTTCATCCTACATAAGTTTTTTTAACTCCTCGAATCAATTGATAGGTGAAAATGGGGAGGATGTCATTAAAACACCTTTCCGCTTCATTATTGAAAAAGAGCAGGGTGGAAAAATCATTTTGGTCCCGGGCGAGATTGTATTCTCTGATAAAACTGATGCTGCAGTAAACTGGAAAGTCCTTAACTCATCAGAGGAAGTTGACCTCGAGGTCTCGGGGCATATGGAATTTGATGGTTTTATTGAATATTCAATGAAGCTGACAGCAAAGAAACCTTTGAAAATAAGGGATATCCGTCTTGAAGTTCCTGTGGTTAAGGACAAGGCGGAATATATGATGGGACTTGGACATGAAGGGGGATACCGTGCTCCTGAATGGCGATGGAAATGGGATGTGACAAAGAACCAGGATATGCTGTGGATCGGATCGGTTAGCGGCGGCCTGAGGATAAAACTGAAAGCTGAAAACTATGTAAGGCCTCTTATAAATGTATATTATAAGTTCGGTCCGCTTAATCTGCCTCCTTCATGGGGCAATGGAGGAAAAGGAGGCGTTGATGTCATTAAAAAAGGTGAAGAGGTTGTTGTCAATGCCTATTCTGGAAAAAGGGAATTGTCAGCCGGTGAGGCTCTTAACTATAATTTTGAATTGCTGCTGACGCCTTTCAGAACTATTGACAGGAATAATAAGTTCGGTGAAAGATATTACCATGGCGGAGGAGCAAATACTTCTGTTAAAGTGGCCGCAGCACTTGAAGCCGGCGCAAATGTTATTAATATTCATCATGCAGAGGATATCTATCCTTTTATTAACTATCCTTACCTCGATCCGAATGTGTCTGAACTTAAAAGCCTTGTTAAAGAGGCGCATGACAAAAATATCAGGATTAAATTCTACTATACAACCAGGGAACTTACAAAAAACCTTCCCGAATTCTGGGCTTTCTATAGTCTTGATGGTGAAATTATTTACCCGGGTCCTGGAAATGAGAGCAAAACGGTAATTAATTCAAAAGGTCCGAATGAGTGGCTGATTAAAAATCTGAGAGAGAAGTATATCCCTGCCTGGTTCAATGTTATTAAGGAGGGTAAGTTCAAAGATGAGACTGATCTTTCAGTAATTACATCACCTGATGGACGTCTCAATAATTTCTATGTTGCCGGACTTGAATGGATGGTAAAAAATATAGGAATCGACGGTGTTTATATTGATGACTCGGCTCTTGACCGTTATACCCTTCAGAGGGCCAGGAAGATAATCGATCAATACCGACCGGAAGGAAGGATGGATCTTCACAGCTGGAACCATTTCAACGCCTGGGCAGGGTATACCAATTGTCTTAATCTCTACATGGACCTGCTGCCTTATTTCGATCTCGTGTGGATAGGTGAAGGGAGAGATTATAACCGTGCTCCTGACCACTGGCTTATTGAAGTGTCAGGTATCCCTTTCGGATTGCCAGGGCAGATGCTTGAAGGAGGAGGGAATCCATGGCGAGGTATGGTGTATGGTATAACAAACAGGGCAGGATGGGTAGGTAATACCCCTGTTGAAATATGGAAATTCTGGGATGAATATAAAATTCAGGACAAGTTGATGATCGGTTACTGGGAAAATAATAATCCTGTTAAAACCAGTAACAGGAATATCTTCAACTCTGTTTACAAGGGTGAAAATGAATCGATAATCTCTCTCGCCAACTGGAGTGAAAAGGATCAAATTACTGCTCTCGTTGTAAACTGGAAACAGATGGGTATAGACCCTTCAAAAATTGAATTATTTATCCCCAAAATAAAGGACTTCCAGGATGGCTTAAATAAAGTCAACCTCAGTGATCTTAAAATACCTGCTAAGAAAGGATTAATAATAGTTGCCAGAACAAATAATAAATGACAAGTAACTACAATAATAATTGTGAATTTTAATTATGCTTTCATTTTGCATGAAATCATCCCCTTTTCCTGTAGCCGTTAACTTAAGGATTATTTTATCGAAGGTAATATTTGAAAAAATTTCCCCTCCTTTTGAAGGAGGGGTGCCCCTGACGTTTACAGTCAGGGGCGGGGTGGTTGATTTAATAATTTCTATTTAACTTTATGTCTTTGAATAATGAAAATCTCTTTAACAGAAAAGATCTTAAATCTTTAAGATCATCTCTCAGGAAAAGTTCCACTTCAGCTGAAGCAGCATTATGGGAATATTTAAAATCCAGAAAGCTTGAAGGAAGAAAATTCAGGAGACAATACAGTATTG
>CAYLYN010000125.1:0-12765 GCA_964387565.1 uncultured Rikenellaceae bacterium
GTCTCACCTCAGACAGGGACACCGCCCTGGATCTTGTGCAGGACACCTATCTGAAAGCTATAACTTACAAGGATAAATTTGTAGATTATACCAATCTCAAAGCCTGGGTATTTACAATTATGAAGAATACATTCATCAATAACTACAGGAGGAATGTAAAGGAAAACACCATAATTGATGGGACTCAGGATCTTTACTATTTGAACCAGCCCGGAGATAAAGGCTTTATATCTCCTGAATCAAATTATTCAGAGGCTGAAATTGAAAAAGCTATTGATTCACTTAGTGATGAATTCAGGATACCTTTCAGAATGCATATTGATGGATATAAATATAAGGAAATTGCCGATGAACTTGGGTTAAAGATAGGGACTGTAAAAAGCAGGATATTTTTTACCCGTCAGAAGCTGATGCTAATGTTAAAAGATTACGCATGAGATAACATACAGGTTTAGGTCAGGTTTAAGGTTTGGTAAAGAGAGAGGCTGATGTATCAGCCTCTTTTTTTTCTGACAATTATACCGGTAATGACAAACACCACAAATACTGCAGAGACTATCCATGCCCAGATATTGGGTATTTTTGATTCGGCCCACATTTCATATGGCTCTGTAAGGAAGTAATCATCACTTACCGGCCAGACCAGAAGCTGGCTGCTGTCAGCAAAGCCATTTGATGAGATCAGCTTACCCGGCATTGATATCCTTACTGAATATCCAACAAATCTTGAAAGAATCCTGTCTTCAACGATTTCCATGGCACTGTCTGCTTCTGCCCTGTACTTCAAAGAATTTGACTCTCCTATGAATTCTTTCAGGATATATCCCGATTTCCAGAGGCTGTCAATGTCATCTTCATGCGCTTTAATTATGTCAACCAAAATATTTTCTCTCTCTTTCATGGAGTCCTTGTTCATTTCACCTTCCTTATCCGGCCCAAGTAGCTCCGAGAATTCACCTATCCATTCCGATACAATGGTCCTGAGGAACCATTCATCTTTCTTTTTTTCAATCGTATCTGCTAACGATTTATACCTCAGGCTGTCAGGGCCATTCAACCTTGCAGCATTTTCGCCTGACGGACTGTAAAACCATTGCAGCTCCTCTTTATTTAAGACTCCGGAAACAGGGCTGCCATACTTAAATCTGTTCATTATAGTCTCCGAAAACCTGTAAATTGTATTGAACCACCTGAATCTTTTGCTGAAAGAGGCATATCTTTCTATGCTGCGGTTACAACCGGAATCGGCCTTGTATGCAAGGTTCAATTCTTCTGCATTCCTGAAGTGCTTTACAGCCCTTCTTACCCATGTAGTGTCGCCCTTTAATGATATTTCACTTGAATCTGTAATCACCCAGGTACTGTCCAAAGGAACCTGAATGTCGCTAATCTTGAATTTATTATCCTTCTTTCGCATCTCAATTTTCCTGGTAATTGAACCGTCCGGATGAATAAAATTGGTTACAACTGTTTCAGGTTCATCACATGATACAATCAAGGTGAGAATAAGTGAAATTATAAGCTTCAGAGATTTTGTATTCATCATAATATAATTTTAATTTTTACGGTATGATAGCCTGTCCCGCTTAAGCGGGAGAACCTCACATGATTAACAAAAAAAAATTTCATAGTGTTTGTGATTATTGTTAATCATGTGGGTTTCATGACTTATAGTTTTACTTTTTTATTGTCAGTACCATCGAGTTTCTTTTCAACCAGCTCCTTAAGTTCCGGATTCTCGTTCAGTATCTTCATAAGATTCTCATAATCTGTTTGCAGTTTGTCAAGTGATTTCAGAATCAAATCAAGCTGTTCTTCTGATACATTACTGTTCTTCTGCTCAACTCCCCTTCCGGAAATCTTTAAGAACTTTATGCGCCCTGAATATTCTGTAAAGGAACGGCTGACCTCTTGTTCCTGATTCTCGCCTATCTGTGTGCTGAGCCAGTTAAGTTGTTTTACTATAGTTGATTGCTGGTAGATAAATATTGCTACCATGACAAATGATATTGTAATAAGACTTCTCCTGATCCAGACTATTTCGGTCCAGCCAAAAAGGAAATCGATAACAGAAAAATCAACCTTCTTTTTTCCTGGCAATAATGATATTTTAGCAACCACCTCCTCACGCATATCGGATGCATCTGACATAACCGGTCTTGATCTCTTTAGCACCCCGATAGCTTTCCAGTATTTTTCATCCATTTTTTTCATCTTCAGATATATTTCATCAGCATTTTTTTGATACTTTTTCGGGCATAAAAAAGGTTTGCCTTGACTACCAGTTTACTCATGCCGGTTATAATGGCTACCTCATCATTTGTCATATCCTCCAGGTCCGACAGAATAAAAACAGCTTTCTGCTTTGGACTCAGCTTTTCAGTCAATCCTGAAATTATAACTGCCATTTCTTTATTCTCCAGATCTGTTGATGCACTATCAGATAAAGTTTCAGACAGTTTTTTCCAGATCTTTTCATCCTGTGAAAACTCATAATTTCTTTTTCTCTTTCTCAATTCATCATAACATTTGTTTATCACAATTCTGTAAAGCCATGATTTAAATCCTTCAGGAGATTTGATATACTCAAGTTTTTGCCATACTGTGATCATAGTCTCCTGAACTGCATCCTTTGCAAGAGCTTCATCTCCCAGCATTCTGAATGCCACCGAGTAGGTAAAAGGAGAAGCTTCTTCAACTATCTTCCTGAAATTGTTCAGGTTACCTCCTCTGCATTCTTCGATAAGTTTTGGATCTATCAAAATGTGTTGTTTTTATAATAATAAGACGTTAAAACATAAGCAAGGTAAAAAACATCTTGTACTTTTGTACTAATCCCGGATTTCAGAAAGGGAAAAGAACTATGCAGAAGATCATTACAATAAGGACCGACCGGCACAACGGTTTATATGATATAACGAATGAGGTTACAGCACTGATAAAGGAAAGCAGGATTAAAAACGGTATCGCTTCTGTATACGCAAGGGGCTCAACCGCTGCAATAATGATTCAGGAAAACTGGGACCAGTCGGTTCAGAATGATGTTGTCACACTTATGAAAAGGCTGATTCCCGAAGGAGTATGGGAGCATGACCACCAGGATAATAACGGCGATTCACATCTTAAGGCAGGGATAATAGGCGCTTCAGAAACAATACCGGTTATTGATGGCAAACCAGGCCTGTCAACCTGGCAGAATATTTTTCTATGTGAATTTGACGGTCCCAGGGAAAAAAGAGAGATTGTTGTAACAATCATGGGTGATCAATAAGGAGATTTTGAAAAGGTCATTTTTAACTTTCCCTGACTATCTGGTCATTTACTGAAGGTTGCCCGAAATAGCCTCGATGTTCCTTTTAAATCTCTCGAACTTAACCCGCTCAACAGGAGTACCTTTAAAAAGAGAATCGAATTTATCCTTATCAAGAGACAGCCATTCATCTCTGGTCAGGTTGGCAAGGTCTTCCGAAATCATAAATTCAGGAACATTATGTGGTCTGGCTTTTTTATTCCAGGGGCAAACCTCCTGGCATACATCACAGCTGTATACTTTTCTGTCCATCAGGGGGACAAATTCTTCCGGTACAGGACCCCTGTTTTCTATGGTCAGGTTTGCAATGCAGCGCCTGGCATCTATGGTTCTGTCATTGTTTATCGCACCCGCAGGACAATGATCAATGCACAGTCTGCAACTTCCGCACTTATCATTTTGATACCGGCTATTATAATCAAGGTCAATGTTAAGTATAAGTACCCCGATAAAGAAAAATGAACCGATCCTGTCATTAATTATTATTGAGTGTTTCCCTCTCCACCCAAGTCCGGCCTCAACAGCCCAGGGTTTTTCAAGTACAGGTGCATCATCGCAGTAGGCTTTCCCTTCAGTTGCCGGGACAATTGTTTTTATATAATCAAGTAACAGGTCCAGTCGCCCTTTAATAATATCATGGTAGTCTTTTCCTAATGCATATATTGAAATAAGAGGAACATCCGAATGAATCTGTCGTTTATCGGTGTAATAGTTCAATCCTGTTACGATCACTGACCTGGCACCTGGAAAGAGGATTTCAGGATTTGCTCTCTTTTCAGGATCACGTATCAGATAGCTCATCCTGTCATGCATGCCATCAGAGCACCATCTGGAAAGAACCTCCTGGGCTTCGGAAAGTTTCCTTGCCCTGGCAATACCGAACAGATCGAATCCAAGTTCAGTTGCTTTCTGCCTGATAAGATCCGATAAACTTTTTTCCGCTGTAGCGGCCATTATATTATGCTTTTAAAGGAATCCCAGTTCAAGCTTTGCTTCATCACTAAGCATACTCCTGTCCCATGGAGGTGTGAAAGTAAGCTTCAGGTCGACCTCCTTTACTCCTTTAGCACCTCCGATCTTATACTTGACTTCCTCAATCAGCTCTTCAGCCATCGGGCAGTTAGGTGCAGTAAGTGTCATTACAATATGAGCAACATTATCATCATCCAGATTAATATCATATATGAGTCCGAGATCATAGATATTAACCGGAATTTCAGGATCGTAGATGGTTCTGAGTACCTCTCCAATCCTGGTTTCTATTTCAAGTTTTTCTGCCGCATCCATAATTATTTAATTTTTTGCCTGGCATCATATGCCATGGCATAAAGCTTCATCTGCCTGATCATCGACAGCAGTCCGTTCGATCTTGTCGGAGACAGATTCTGCCTGAGCCCTATCTTGTCAATGAAATAAAGTTCTGCGGAGATGATCTCCTGTGGGCTTCTCCCCGAAAGTACTTTTATAAGAAGGGACACAATGCCCCTGGTAATTATTGCATCACTATCAGCTGTGAAAGTAATAACACTGCCGTCAAAATCAGGACGAAGCCATACCCTGGACTGACATCCCTCGATAAGGTAATCCTTTACTTTAAATTTAGGATCTATCGGAGGGACATCCCTGCCCATATCTATCAGAAGATTATACTTATCCATCCAGTCATCGGAAAATGAAAACTCATCAATAATTTTATCCTGTACTTCGCTGATTGTCATATATATCTTATATCAAAACATGCTTTTTACCCTTACTATTCCTTCAACCAGAATATCTATTTCCTCTCTGGTATTGTAGAAGCACATTGAAGCCCTCACGGTACCGTCAATACCAAAATAATCCATAACAGGCTGAGCGCAGTGTGTCCCTGTTCTGACAGCAATACCTAATTTATCGAGGATCATTCCTGTATCATACTGGTGTATGCCCTCAATTAAAAATGATACTGTAGAAATTTTACCAGGCTCATTCCCGAATATCCTTACGCCTTCAATCTGTGTCAATTCATTAACCGCATAGTTCAGTAAATCCTTCTCCCTTAAGGCAATCTCCTCCCGTCCGGTTTCTGTTAAATAATCGAGTGCTGATCCAAGTCCTGCCGCACCGGTATAATTCATTGTCCCGGCTTCAAATTTAAACGGCAACTGATTATATGTTGTCTTTCCGAAAGTAACCTTTTCGACCATATCCCCTCCTCCCTGATAAGGGGGCATAGCATCGAGCCACTTCTCCTTTCCATAGAGCACTCCGATGCCTGTAGGCCCATAAATTTTGTGCCCTGAGAAAACATAGAAATCGCAATCCATCTTTGATACGTCAACAATCCCATGCTGAACACCCTGGGCTCCGTCAATTAGTACCGGGATATTAAGTGAATGAGCAGCTTCAATAATTTCATTTACTGGAAGCGCAGTACCAAGAGCATTTGAATACTGGGTTACAGCAACAAGTTTCGTTTTCGGCGACAGCAGCTTGAAATATTCCTCAAGGATAATTTCTCCATCCCTGCTCATAGGTATAACCCTTAGCGAAGCCTGCTTCCTTTCGCATAACATCTGCCAGGGGACAATATTTGCATGATGCTCCAGATGACTGACGACTATTTCATCACCCTTCGAAATAAATCTCTCGCCGAACGAAAATGCAATTAAATTTATTGATGCTGTGGTGCCTGAGGTGAATATTATCTCCTCCTTTTTCCCTGCATTGATAAATGAGGCAACCTTCTGCCTGGCATTCTCATAATATTCAGAGGCCATATCACTGAGGTAATGAACACCCCTGTGAATATTCCCGTTATAGAAAGTCAGAATTTCATTTACAGTATCAATAACACACTGAGGTTTCTGCGTGGTAGCTCCGTTATCAAAATAGACGAGCTGTTTACCATATATCTTTCTGGCAAGGATCGGAAAATCTGACCGTATTTCAGAAATATCTTTCAATTGTTTTGCATTTTAACCGCATTTCACAACACAGTTTGCGCACCTCGATAATTCACCTCTGAGCCGTTGCATAACAAGATTGTCCATTCTTTCACGCAATGGTTCCACTCTTATATTCTGAATAACCTCATGAGCAAAGCCAAACATCAGCATCAGCTTTGCCTCGCGTTTATTTATTCCTCTCGACTGCAGGTAGAACATCGCATTCTCATCAAGCTGGCCTACTGTGGCTCCATGACTGCACTTCACATCATCGGCAAATATCTCCAGCTGTGGTTTGGTATCCATCCTTGCATCATCAGTAAGCAGAATATTATTGTTTTTCTGGTAAGCCAGTGTGCCCTGAGCGTCAGGTCTGACAAGTATTCTTCCATTAAAGGCACCGGTAGACATGTCATCAAGTACTCCCTTGAAAAGCTGGTTACTGGTGCAGTCGGGGAATGCATGATCAATATTTACATAATTGTCAACATGCTGCCATTTATCTGCCAGAAACAATCCGCTGGAGTTAGTCTCTGCTCTTTCGCCGCCCAGGTAATGATAAGTACTGTTTCGCACCAGTCCACCGTGAAGGGTCATGTTATTGGAAGAGGTGATGCTTTTCTTCTCCTGGTGCATGAAGGTATGAGTCATTTTGCAGGCAGCATTATGCTCATTCTGTACTCTTATCAGATCAAAATGGGCACTCTCTCCGACAAATATCTCTGTTACTGCATTTGTGAGGAATTTCTTTGGCGCAAGTGTGTGATCGCAAATGATTATTGAGAACTCAGCACCCTTTTCGACAATAAAAAGGTTTCTCTGCTGAACAAAGGTGTCAACGTCTGACTGAACCAGGTTAACAACCTGAACGGGCTTGTTGAGCCTTACTCCTTCAGGTACCCATACGAAAACCCCATCGGAAGCCATTGCAGTGTTAAGGTGTATAAGTCCGTCCGTATCGCTGTGAGCATATTTGCCATAATGTTTCTCAACAAGTTCAGGGAATTTCCTGGCGGCCTCATTAAGACTTCCTACCCATACACCGCTTGGCAGCTGTTTTAGTTTCTCATTGATTGTAGGATAAAACCCGTTAAGAAGAACAAAACCATGGGTATCGAGATCTTCCACATCACATCTGAATTCCTCTGCTTTAACGAAATCAGATTCAACAGGCATAAAGTACCCGGCGTAGTCATGATCAAAAAAAAGACCAAGGTTTGTATATTTATATGCCTCGTCTTTTTTTGTTGGTATTCCCAGTTCGCTGAATCTCTGAAATGCTGCACTTCTGAATGAGTTAATATATGAAGAAGATGATGAAGATATCTTATCAATATTTTCCCTGTACAGCTTCAGGTATTTCTCTGTTATGTCAGAAGCTCCATTCATGCCACTACATTGTTTTCAACCTCTTTCTTGATCCAGTCATATCCTTTTGCTTCAAGCTCAAGGGCAAGTTCTTTTCCTGCTGTTTTAACTATCCTTCCATCGTAGAGAACATGTACAACATCAGGAACGATATAGTCGAGAAGCCTCTGGTAATGAGTAATTACGATAAATGCGTTATCAGGTCTTTTGAGTTTGTTGACTCCATTTGCAACGATTTTTAGGGCGTCGATATCCAGACCAGAATCTGTTTCATCAAGTATTGCCAGTCTCGGTTCCAGCATTGCCATCTGAAAAATCTCATTCTTCTTTTTTTCACCGCCTGAGAAACCTTCATTAACGGATCTGTTCGCAAGCTTTGAGTCTATTTCAACCAGTTCTTTCTTTTCGCGCATCATCTTAAGGAAATCCGAAGCTGAAAGAGGCTCCAGCCCCAGATGCTTTCTCTTTTCATTTATTGCAGTTTTCATGAAGTTGACCATGCTCACTCCGGGAATCTCTATAGGATACTGAAAACCCAGAAAGATACCCTCTTTTGCACGGTCTTCCGGCGACATCTCCAGAAGGTCATTACCCATATATGTAATTGTCCCTTCAGTTACCTCAGCAAAATCACGTCCGACCAGTACTGAGGCAAGTGTACTTTTCCCTGAGCCATTTGGTCCCATTATTGCATGTATCTCTCCTGGTTTAACATGGAGACTTATTCCTTTTAATATGTTCTTGCCAGTTATGGAGGCTTTTAAATCTTTAATATCAAGCATTTTATTAATCTGTTTATCCTTTTTCACATCCCCCTGGCCCCCCTTCGCTCTGCTCAGGGCAGGCTCTTCAAAGGGGTAACCAGATGAGATACTTTTGTCTTTTTACTTTTATCTTTTATCTTTTCTATCCTACACTTCCTTCCAGACTTATCTGCAAAAGCTTTTGAGCTTCAACAGCAAACTCCATTGGAAGTTTATTAATTACCTCCCTGGCATATCCGTTAACAATCAGTCCAATGGCATCTTCGGTTGAAATACCCCTCTGATTACAATAAAAAATCTGATCCTCTCCAATCTTGGAGGTTGTAGCTTCGTGTTCTACAATAGCCGACTGATTATCAACCTCAAGGTATGGGAATGTATGAGCACCACATTTATCACCCAGCAGTAAAGAATCGCACTGTGAAAAGTTCCTTGCATTAGATGCATTCTTAAGTATTTTAACAAGCCCCCTGTAGCTGTTCTGTCCTTTTCCTGCAGATATTCCCTTTGATACTATTGTACTCTTAGTGTTTTTGCCGATATGTATCATCTTTGTTCCGGTATCGGCCTGCTGATGATTATTTGTAACAGCAACCGAATAGAATTCACCAGTTGAATTATCCCCCCGCAATATGCATGAAGGATATTTCCAGGTGATAGCCGATCCTGTCTCAATCTGTGTCCATGAGATCTTTGAATTCTCACCGCGGCACATCCCTCTTTTAGTGACGAAGTTAAAGATACCACCTTTCCCATCCTTATCCCCCGGGTACCAGTTCTGAACTGTTGAGTATTTTACCTCGGCATTTTTTTCTGCTATTATCTCAACAATTGCTGCATGAAGCTGATTTTCATCGCGTGATGGAGCAGTACAGCCTTCAAGATAACTGACATAACTCTCCTCGTCAGCTACAAGCAACGTCCTCTCAAACTGACCTGTATTAGCAGCATTTATCCTGAAATAAGTAGAAAGTTCCATCGGACACCTTACACCTTTTGGAATATAACAGAACGAACCGTCGCTGAATACAGCCGAGTTAAGTGATGCATAAAAATTGTCTGTATAGGGCACAACAGTTCCCATATATCTTTTTACCAGTTCAGGATACTCTTTCACCGCATCACTGAATGAACAGAAAATAATTCCCATCTCAGCAAGTGTTTCCCTGAAAGTAGTCTTCACAGAAACACTGTCCATAACCGCATCTACAGCTACTCCTGCAAGATGTTTCTGCTCTTCCAGGGGAATTCCAAGCCTGTCAAATGTCTTTTTAAGCTCCGGGTCAACTTCATCAAGGCTGTTAAGCTTTGGTTTCTGACGGGGTGCTGAATAATATATTATATCCTGGTAATCAATCCTGGGGATTTTGAGATTGGGCCATGATGGCATTTTCATTGTAAGCCAGTGACGATAAGCTTTCAGCCTGTATTCTAGAAGCCAGTCAGGCTCATTTTTCTTTGCAGAGATGATCTTAATGACCTCCTCACTCAAACCCTTCTGTATCTGCTCACTTTCGATATCGGAATAGAAACCGTACTTGTATTCACCAGAGGTAACCTCATCTAATATTTTATCCTGCTCTTTTTCCATCTTAATTATTCAAAAGAAACTTCTCCTGTATAGAGAACAAGGATAAATTCAAAAAGTTATTCACTTAATTGAATTTAATCTAAATAAAGATGCAAAAATACAAAAAAAACATAATTTCCACAGAAGTTAAGTCTTAATTAGAACAACAAGGATT
Source organism: uncultured Rikenellaceae bacterium (assembly GCA_964387565.1). Lineage (GTDB taxonomy): Bacteria > Bacteroidota > Bacteroidia > Bacteroidales > VadinHA17 > LD21. Next base: position 10,115 of record CAYLYN010000125.1, read on the forward strand.
GCTATAATTACTTAAAAAATCATTGGGAGTCTGAATCTGTTAAACTAAAATATTTCTAAATTCGCAAACAATTTTTTCCTTTGCTTCTCTATTTCACTTTATCCAGAAAACATGAAACCCGCAATCAGATTATTTCTTTCCTGCAACTGGAAGAAATATTTAATTTCCTTTTTGCTTGTTTTTTCGTTCACAGTTATCTACGGATCCGACGGATCGGTACTGTCATTGGGACCTGTAAGATTTGAATTTATTATATTCGGAATTATACTTTTAGGTGTAGCCCTGTTTCACAAACACACCTTTTGGGTAGCATTAACAGGCCTTGGAGTATTATTGTCGCTAAAGCTTATTCTTGACCCGGGCTTTCATCTTTTGGAACATTTCTTCGGACATACGGCATTTACAGAACAGCTTATGGACAGGCACTTACGTGAAGGCGAATGGGGAATAATATTGAACCTTCTGGGTCTTCTGCTCGGATTCTCAATTCTTTCGAAAATTTTTGAGGAGTCCGGAGCTCCGGATGTTCTGCCAAGATTTCTTCCCAACGACTGGAAAGGACCTTTTACTCTGCTAATTTTTGTTTTTATACTTTCATCTTTCCTTGACAACATTGCTGCAGCACTAATAGGAGGAACCATTGCTCTTATTGTTTTCAGCAAGAGGGTACATATCGGATACATTGCCGCAATTGTGGCAGCCAGTAATGCCGGCGGTAGTGGAAGCGTAGTGGGGGATACTACAACAACAATGATGTGGATTGACGGTGTCAGTGCATTTAATGTACTGCACGGATTCATAGCAGCAACAGTGGCTCTGCTTATTTTCGCCTGGATTGCTTCTCACCAGCAGGACAGGTACCAAAGGATTCAAAGTGATGCCAAACCAAACGTAAAAATTGACTGGGTGAAGATTTTCAATGTTGCTTTGATCCTTGCCGGGGCCATAATCAGCAATATTCTCTATGACATGCCGGCACTTGGTGTATGGCTGGGAATTGTTATAGGTGCATTTCTGAGACCTGTACCCTGGAAGGAAGTACCCGCAGCAATAAAAGGTACGGTTTTTCTACTTTGTCTCGTAACAAGTGCGTCAATGATGCCTGTTGAAGAGCTTCCTGATGCATCATGGATTACTGCTCTTATGCTTGGATTCCTCTCAGCTGTTTTTGACAACATTCCTCTTACTAAGCTTTGCCTCGACCAGGGGCATTATGACTGGGGGATGCTGGCATATAGTGTGGGATTTGGTGGTTCAATGATCTGGTTTGGCTCGTCGGCAGGTGTGGCCATCACCAACAAATTCCCGGAAGCCCGAAATGTTTTCCTATGGGTGAAAAATGGATGGCATGTAATTGTGGCATTTATTATAGGATTTTTTACACTATATCTTGTTATGGGATGGGAACCTACTGATAATAAAGAACATAAAATAATTAACTGTCCTGTCCCGGGCTGTCCTATGGCAGTGGAACTTAGGATAGTTCATCATTCATATCCTCATTGTTTTTCTATGTCTTGAAGGAATATTATTTTTAATTATCCACTTACTGTCAATTCTATTAATACAAAGCAATATTTTGGCTATTTTTATCATAAGATTATAAACCTTTAAAATCAGGATGATTCATTATGCAGTTTTTACTACACTTTGTTCTTAAGAAATCCAAAAGACTTTTTTCTCTTATTACTTTTCTGGTTATCCCATTAATTTCCTTCGGGGCAACATCTCATCCACCAGCCATCGGCCCGGTCAGGGTTGAATTTATAATCTTCGGGCTTATCCTTCTGGGTGTGGCACTTTTTCACCACCAGACTTTCCGGGTAGCTATCATTGGTTTAACTGTTCTTCTTGCTTTTAAACTGATCTTTGATCCCGGCTTTCATCCGGGCGAACACTTTTTTGGCAAGCTCCCTATTTCTGACCAGTTACTGGACAAACACCTGCGTCAGGGGGAGTGGGGTATATTACTTAACCTGGGAGGTCTGCTTCTTGGTTTCGCATTACTCTCAAAAATTTTTGAAGAGTCAAAAGTACCGGATATTCTTCCACATTACCTTCCCGATGACTGGAAAGGTCCTTTCCTCCTGCTGATTTTCGTATTCATAATGTCTGCTTTCCTCGACAACATTGCCGCAGCCCTGATAGGAGGTACTATTGCCCTGGTTGTCTTCCATAAAAAAGTGCATCTTGGATATATTGCTGCAATAGTAGCTGCAAGCAATGCCGGCGGAGCCGGCAGTGTGGTTGGAGACACCACTACTACTATGATGTGGATTGACGGAGTAAGTGCATTTAATGTTCTGCATGCATTTATAGCCGCAGGTGCTGCTTTCATTTTCTTTGCCTGGATTGCATCGCATCAGCAGGACAGATATCACAGGATACAGAAAGATTCAAAACCCGACATAAAAGTTGACTGGATGAAGATCTTCAATGTTTCACTGATACTTGCCGGTGCAATAATCTCCAATATCCTTTATGACATGCCTGCACTGGGTGTCTGGATCGCAATATTGATAGGGGCTGCAATCAGACCTGTACCATGGAAAGAGATCCCGGGAGCAATAAAAGGCGCTATTTTCCTTCTCTGCCTTGTAACCTGTGCATCGCTTATGCCTGTTGAGGAGCTTCCTGATGCTTCGTGGGCA
>CAYLYN010000126.1:0-12670 GCA_964387565.1 uncultured Rikenellaceae bacterium
TTTAATAGATTGAATAACAGATGTTTAATTATAATATTTACGTATGAAAACAAAGAAGATAATATTTGTACTTTTCCTGGCAGTGCTGATATTCAATACAGCAATTGTGAACTCTCAGGATGCCAGGGAAGACAGAAAGGCCAGGAAAGAAGCTGAGACGGCAAGAATGACATACAACTATTATGCCCTGGACTCACTTCTTGTTTCCAGGAGATTTGTGCTTGAAGCAGATTATCTGCAGAATAAGATAGGAGACCGCATTTCGGTAAGCAATACACTTAATTTTGTAAAAGTTGATGATGAAAGAGGAGTATTACAGACAGGTTCAGATATGCTTGTGGGCAGCAATGGTTTCGGCGGAGTGACAACAGAGGGTAATATATCAAAATATAAGATACACAGGAATCTTAAATCTCTTTCTCACAGGGTTTCTTTTAATCTGGTCTCAAACCTGGGGATTTTCAATATTGACATGAGCATCAGGGCTGACAATTATGCATCTGCAACAATTACCAGTTCAAGATCCGGAAGGCTAACCTGGCATGGCCACCTGGCATCGCTTAATCATACAAGGACTTTCAAAGGGATGGATGTTTACTGATATTGTCAGAATAACTACTGCATAAAAAATCTTACATTACTGAAGGCTGCAGCCTCTATCTCTGTTTCTGTGCCTGAACAAACAAAGAAACCGGCAAGCAGAGAGTCTCTTATTCCCGGTACCCGGACACTTGTCTGTTCATATGGTTTACCAAATTTTGCTGCAGAAACGAAATAGGTGTCTCCTCTTTTTTCAACCTGAATCATCTCCGCACCTGTAACCTTGTGACTGAGTTCTCCGGTAGTTTTATCTGAACCTGTCCTGTAAAATAATTTTATAGTTCCGTCAGACTGAACCAGACAGGCAAAAAAAGGAGCATCAGGCTCAGATGACTGGCGTACCATAATCCCTGCTGAAGAGGATTTATTACCGGAAATATTCAACAACTTTATTCCTGATTCGAGGATAAAATCACCGGATACCTCTTTATGTATAAAGCCGAAGCTATCTTTATTGTTTCCCGGGCCTTTCCCCCCTCCAATAAGATAATAAGCCATTGATGGAGTATCATATTTCATTTCAGCCCTGATATCAGATGTTCCCACATTATTACAAAGTTCAAATAGAGAAGGATTGACAATATTTGTTGTATCAGATGTAATGTTATGTTCAGGTCTGAAAACAATTCCTGTCCATCGTCCACGGGCATATTCAAAGAAATTCATTTCCGGCCGGCGGAGATTTGAATAGCTGTTTGATTCAACTCTTATTCTGGCATTTTCCGGTATTACAACACCTGACCAGATAAGCATTGCAGGAGCACAGAATTCATTTGTCGGTGGATTTTTCTGGCACATGCCAACGGGCTTTTCATTCACATAAACATTATATGCACATTCTCCGTCCCTTTCTGTAAGGGTGTTAAGAGTAACTGTATAGATACCTGCTTTTCCTTTGAATTCACCCTCGGCAGAGGCCATATGGAATGCGAAATTAAGATCGTCACCGGCAAGAGCATTCCATTCTTTCTCTACATGATATGGATTATATGGCAACCTGTTTGGTGCCTTGCCGCCACGGAGCGTTAGTGCAAAATCATTAACTGCACTCATATAAAAACCTTCATCAGTCTTTTGAGACAGGAGGCAGCTGGAAAATAATATGCAGATTGATAGTAAACTTAATTTCTTTTTCATCAGGCTATTTTGTTTTTAATGGTTTAGAAAAGCCAAGGTAATAAGATTTAATAAGAAGAGTAATTCTTATAAAAATGAACTTAATCAAATATTAAGGCATTAATATTCGTAAATTTAATGTTCCAAATCAAACATTCTGAAATTTCAAATATTGCCTGAAAAATTATCCCGGTAACACTTAATATCACAGAATATGAAAACCAAAACATTAACAGCACTGTTTATTGCACTTCTGGCAGTCAGTCCAATTCTTCATGGACAGAGCAGCAGCAGCGTTACAGATGTAATTCTGAAAAGTTACGCTGCCCGGACCTATACTTCAGAACCAGTATCTGAACAGCACCTTGACCTGATTCTGCAATGTGGAATAAAAGCTCCCAGTTCACGTAACGGACAGCCATGGAAGTTTACGGTTGTAAAGGACACAACTCTAATGAAGAAAGCGATCGGGAATATAAGTCCGGGAAATGTTTTAATATTTGTATCCGGCCCTGAATCGCAGGAAGGGCCAGGTGTTGATTTTGACTGTGCACTTGCCACAGAAAACATGAACATAGCAGCTCAGAGCCTCGGGCTGGGAGCAAGAATATACGGCGGACCGGTAAGAAATGTCAATTCAACAATGAAACAAATACTGGAAATCCCTGAAGGATACAGGGTTGTAACTATACTCAGAATCGGGAATGTCGATAATAATATTGATGCGGTCTCTGCCGCATCGGCAAGGAAGAAAACTGAAGAGGTGGTAAATTACAGTAAATAGAGGATATATGTCAAAACATATTGGAATAGTTGCATGCAGCTATGAAGGAGCTGCCCTGTGTTACAGGACTATCTGCAACGAGGGATCCTCTATTTTGGGAGAACATGCTCATCCGGAGGTAAGTCTTCACAACCATCCCTTAAGTGAATACATGAAATTCATTGAAGCAGGCGACTGGGAAGGAGTTTCGGACATAATGTTATCATCAGCTGCAAAATTGTACAAAGCAGGAGCAGATTTCTTAATAAGTCCGGACAATACAATTCACCAGGCTTTTTCTTACATAATTGAAAAATCTCCACTTCCCTGGCTGCATATTGGAGAAGAGGTGTCGAAGGAAGCTGATAAGAATGGATACAGAAGCCTGCTAGTACTTGGAACAAAATTCCTTATGGAGGGTCCTGTTTATCCCGGAGTACTCGAAAAGCGAAAGATCAATTATCTTATACCCGATAAAGAACATAGGATCAGAATAAATGAGATAATTTTTAACCAGCTGGTTTACGGAGTAATAGAAGATGATTCGAAAAGATATTTCCTGGAGATTGTTGATGAATTCAGGTTGAAAGGATGTAATGCGGTTATCCTGGGATGTACTGAAATTCCGTTAATAGTGCTTCCACATGAATCCTCACTGCCGGTACTCGATTCAACAAGAATTCTTGCCAGGGCAGCGCTAAGGCATTCTACAGGCTGAAATCATTTTGACCTGAGGTATTGTGGGGGCCAGTCTGTATCTTCTCCAAGTTCCTTTGCAGCATGAAGAGGAAAATAAGGATTCCTGAGCAGTTCCCGGCCCAGAAGTATGATATCAGCTTTATCCTCCTGAAGAATTTTCTCTGCCTGAGTGGCGGATGTGATTAGTCCAACGGCGCCGGTTAATATACCTGACTTTCTTATTTCCTCTGCGAAATGAACCTGGTATCCCGGGCCAAAGGGGATTTTTGCATCAAAAATATTTCCTCCCGATGAACAGTCGATAAGATCAACACCCATCTTTTTAAGTACAGAACCAAGTTTCACGCTTTCTTCAATGCTCCATCCCTTCTCAGTCCACTCACTGGATGAGATGCGGACAAACAGAGGATATTCTGATGGCCAGACGGTTTTAATGGCTTCGACCACCTTACATAGCAATCGTGTGCGGTTTTCAAATGAACCACCAAATTCATCAGTCCGATGATTGCTAACAGGAGATAAAAACTCCTGAAGAAGATACCCGTGTGCACTATGGATCTCTACTATTCTGAATCCTGCTTCATGTGCCCTTACAGCTGCAGCCCTGAATGAAGCAATGACATTTTCAATTCCTTTTTTATCCAGTTGCACCGGAATTCTATCACCAGTTATGAATGGTATCTCGCTTGGCGCTACTGTTTCCCATCCCCCGTTTTTCAGATCAAGCTGTTTACCGCCATCCCAGGGTACTGCACATGATGCTTTTCTTCCGGCATGGGCCAGTTGAATTCCTGCTATTGCACCATTCTTATGTACAAATTCCGTTATTCTCTTCAGTCCCGGGATGTGATCATCATTCCAGATACCAAGATCTCCCGGTGTGATTCGTCCTTCAGGCACAATTGCAGTTGCTTCCTGTATAATAAGACCTGCCCCTCCAACAGCCCTGCTCCCGTAATGTGCCAGATGCCAGTCGTTGGAATACCCGTCTTTTGCCGAGTACTGGCACATAGGTGACATAGCTATTCTGTTTTTCAAGGTTATGTCCTTAACAACAAGGGGTGACAGGAGTTTTGACATAGTTATGGCGTTTAATAATACATACAAAGTTAAAATTTATGAAACATAAAAATTTTCAAAATCTGAAGGTCTTATAAATAAAAAATCAAAATGTTCAAAATGAATCATTGATTTTATACTTCGTTTTTTAGACCAGGCCTAATTTATTTGTCCCGGCACAGAAAACTGTTTTGGTATCCAGAACATTACTTTTTAGATGCCTTGTTAATGATATAATATCTGTGCAGGTGAGAAGGTAAAGATTTATGAAATTCTTTGGGTCAAATTTCATGCTCTTTGACAAAGCGCTGGAAGTGGTTTCAACATGTGCCAATTTGGCAATATGTTTGCAAATAGGTCAGGATATATCCTTACTAAATACAAATCTATAACCAATACCCGATTCTGTATTTAATAATTTAGGTCTTGCTGGATTATCCTCTATTTTTTTGCGTAACTGAGCAATGAATACCCTCAAATATTGAGTTTGTTCAACATATCCCATACCCCAAACTTCTTTTAGTATATATTGATGAGTCAACACCCGGCCTTCATTTTTAGCTAATAATGTCAAAAGAGAATATTCGGTAGCTGTAAGTTTTATTATTTCATTCCTTTTACGTACAATGTGGTTGGATAAGTCAATTATTAGAGAACCAAACTCTAATATCGGTTTATCTGAATTATCCTGAATTTGCCTGATTGCGACACGGATACGAGCCAACAGTTCTCCTGTACGAAAGGGTTTCGTAAGATAATCATTAGCTCCGCTATCAAGTGCGTTGATTATGTCATCTTCTGAATTTCTTACAGAAAGAACTATAATCGGCTTTGGATACCATTCCCTTAATTTTTTTAGTATATCTGTACCATCCATATCCGGTAATCCTAGATCAAGAATAATGAGTGCAGGGTTATATGTGGCAGCAGCAACCAATCCTTCCTTCCCTGATGAAGCATCAAAAATCTTATATCCGCTAGATGAGAGAGTGATTTCAAGCAAGCGCCTTATTTGCACTTCATCGTCAATAATCAATATTGTATCGGACAGATGCATAAATTTTTTCTATTATTACTTAAAATCTTCCTTTAAAATTTCAGTCGGTATTACAATAGTGAATAATGCCCCACCGTTTTTCCTGTTTTCAACTACTATTTTGCCTTTATGTGCTTCTACAAAACCTCTGGCGATTGATAAACCCAACCCAGTTCCACCTGCTTTTGATCCTTCCAGTCTGTAAAACTTATTAAATACAAGTGAAATTTCTTTTTTAGGGAAACCAGGTCCCCGATCCATTACCTGTATGGTCATCATTCCGTTGTCATAGAATGCTTTAACCCTGATATTTGTTGAAGGAGGCGCATACTGGGTAGCATTATAAACAAGGTTATGAAGTACCTGTTCCATTAATCCAAAATCAATCTTTACAAAGGGCATATCGTCAGAAATAACTATTTGAAGAGTAAATGGTGCAAGTTCATCATGAAGGTTTTCAGAAACCTTATTTATCAGATCATGAATATCGCACCAATCAAGTCGTGGAGTTATCCTTCCACTTTCTAACCTGGACATGCTGAGTAGATTCTCGATAAGGCGATTTAGTCTTTGTGATGCCTTGAATATTTCATGAGACAATTCATTACGGATTTCTAGAGGATGCTGTGAAGAAAGAAGAGAGTCGGAAGCCCCCATAATTGTCGCTACAGGGATCCGGAGTTCATGTGAAATTGAATTAAAAAGTGTTTTATAAAGTTTATCTGATTCATCAAGAAACCGTGCTTTCCTGGCAAGATCATTCAGGAAATCCCGTTCAATAGCATTAGAAATTTGGGTAATAAATGTATCCCAAAACTCATCCATTTCACCGTGAAGTGGGCCAGAATGTTTTACAGCCATTACTCCAGGTTTTATGCTGCTACCAGGGAGAGGATAAAAAGTAAAATTATTTGAAGGTAGTGTATCGGTATATTTACCTGCTTTGCGGGAATGTCGAAATACCCATTCGGCGACACTGGTTTCACTATCTGATAGTTTTTTTATTGCATTGTGCCCATAATACTGCGAAAGATTATTATTGCCATCCTGCAATATAAAAAGAACATCAAGTCCAAAATGTTTCTTTATATCTTTCACTGCCATTTCAATCAAATCATTCATATCTCCGGCATTAGCCAAGTCTTTTGTAAGCTGGTAAAGTGCGTTAGTACGTTCTTCCCGGTCCCGGGTTAATCTCTCCTGGCGACGTACACGTGCTGTTAGCACTCCATTTACCAATGCTATGATAAAAAACATTCCAAACATTAGAACATCTTCAGTCTTTTCAATATGAATTGTAAATCGTGGTGGTATGAAAAAAAAATTCCAGACAAAAGAGCTCAGAGTGGAAGCCAGCAGGATCGGGCCGATTCCCATAAATGTTGCCAGAATTGAAACAACAAATAAAAGTATAAACGAAACAGACTGATAGCCAAGGTATTCTGTAAAATAAAAACAAACTGCAGAACTAAGGATTATTACAAAAGAAACAAAAATATATTCCATTATCCCGGAAGTAAAAACCGGGAATGACAAAGATTGTTTGTAATGGCGATTGTCATTGGCAAGATCAGACCCCAGGACATAAACATCAATATTTCCACTATATCTGATAAGCCGCTGAACGAAGTTGCCAAGTGTAAAAAGTGAATAAATATTCCTATGCCTTGGTTTTCCAATAATAATGTGAGTTATATTTTCTTTACGGGAAATTGTAAGAATAGCTTTTACCAGATCATCGCCGGATGTAGAAATAATTTCTGCTCCGAGTTGCCTTGCCAGTACCAGGTTTTTACTGAGTTGTTGTTTTTGATCCTCATTCAGAGGTTTTGTTGTCTCTACATACAGGGCTGTTAAACTTGCCCCCATTGTGTAGGAAAGATTTTTTGCCCAGCGGATAAGTTTTGCTGAATGAGGGCTTGGACCGATAACTGCAAGAAGATGCATACCCGACTTCCAGGGACCGGATATGCGTTTCTTCTGCATATAATTGAGTAGTTGTTTATCTACCCTGTCAGCAACAATTCTTAAAGACATCTCGCGAAGTGCCGTAATATTTCCTTTTCTGAAGAAGTTCTGCACCGCTTCTTTTGAACGTTCAGGTGTGTATATTTTTCCCTCTGCAAACCTTTCAAGAAGTTCATCAGGTGTAATGTCCACCAGTTCTATCTCGTCGGCATTTTCAAATATTTCATCAGGCAGAGTTTCCCTTATAGCAACACCAGTTATCTGTGAAACTGTATCACTACGGCTCTCCAGATGTTGAACATTTACAGTTGTATAAACATTTATTCCATTATCAAGAATTTCCTGTACATCTTGAAATCTCTTTGAATGCCGGCATCCCGGCGCATTTGTATGAGCAAGTTCATCAACAAGAACAATCTTTGGTTTACGTTCAAGTATTCTGTCAAGATCCATCTCCTGTAAAGTTGTACCTTTGTAAGTGATATATTTTCTTGGAATCAGTTCCAATCCTTCTATCATAGCGAGCGTTTCCTTCCGGCTGTGTGGCTCAACATAACCAATAACCACATCAAATCCTTTAGCTTTATCGGATAAAGCATTACGAAGCATTGAATAGGTTTTTCCAACACCTGCGCACATACCAAAGAAAATTTTAAGCTTTCCCTGTTTGCGGTGCTCTTCCTCTCTCTTTATTGATGCAAGGATTTCATCAGGATCTGGTCGATTATCTTCCGTATCGTTCATTTTATTTTATCCAGACCTAAATTTAAGAGAAAAACATTGATTCTTTCCTGTCCAAACAAATGAAATTGAGGTTCTTCAGTAAGATTATTTATTAGCTTTATTACATCTTTTTTCTGTTCTGCAGTATAGCCCCGATATATCACAATCCTGTTAACTTGTAAATAAGCTGCTGCAGGAGAAATGTGAGGATCAAGACCGCTGGCAGAGGCAAAGAGCATTTCGGATGGAATTACAGCAAGACTGTCTAACTTATTTAATGAGATAAACCGATTTCTACGTTTCTTTACCAGATTAATAAGTTTAGCATTGGTTAATCCAAAATTTGAACCACCGGAAGGCAGGGGATTATATGAAATAGCCGACGGTCGGGAATAAAAATAAGCCGGACTATCGAATTGCTGTCCGATCAGTTCACTTCCTATTACTTTATTTTCTTTGAAAACTAAACTTCCATTTGCTTTTACAGGGAATAGAAATTGAGCTATTCCGGTAACGAAAAGCGGATAAATTATTCCTGTTAAAAACGTAAAAAAAATAAAGATTTTAATAGATATCATGAATGTTTTCATAATGTATCTGGATTACAGATTTATCAGAATATCAATTAGTTTTATTCCTATAAAAGGAGTTATAATTCCACCTAAACCGAAAATCAACAGATTCCGTGTTAAGGCAGTGTTTGCTGATACCGGTTTATACCGAACACCCTTTAATGCAAGTGGTACCAATAAGATAATAATAATTGCATTAAAAATAATTGCACTAAGTATTGCACTCTGTGGGGAAGCCAGGTTCATAATATTTAAGGCAGATAGAGGTCCAATGCCTGATTTTCCGGAATAGAGTGAAATAGCAATAGCTGGTATAATGGCAAAATATTTTGCCACATCGTTTGCTATACTGAATGTTGTGAGAGAGCCACGTGTCATCAGTAATTGTTTACCTACTTCCACAACTTCAATTAATTTGGTTGGATTACTATCGAGGTCAACCATATTTCCTGCTTCACGTGCAGCCTGAGTACCCGTATTCATTGCTATACCAATATCGGCCTGTGCAAGGGCCGGAGCATCATTTGTGCCATCACCAATCATCCCGACAAGGTGTCCTTTTGCCTGTTCTTCACGTATTCGCAGCAGCTTATCTTCGGGAGTTGCTTCAGACATAAAATCATCAACCCCTGCTTCGGCAGCAATTGCTGCAGCAGTTAATTGATTATCACCAGTAATCATAATGGTTCTGATTCCCATTTTCCGAAGCTCGGCAAAACGCTGTTTAATACCTCCTTTTACAATGTCTTTAAGATTAATAACTCCAAGAACCCTGTTATCTGAGGCAACCACCAACGGCGTTGCACCATGCCTTGCGAGGTCTTTTACTATATTCTGAATTTTCTGAGTATAGAACCCATTATTATTTTGCACAAAAGTGCGAATGGCTTCTGATGAACCCTTTCGAATTTTCAGTATTGTACCATTATTGTCTCGTAAATCAACTCCACTCATTTTTGATTTTGCTGTAAAAGGGATAAAAGTGGCATTTATCTGGTGAACTTTCCGGCCACGAATATTAAATTGTTCTTTAGCCAAAACTACTATTGAACGCCCTTCTGGCGTTTCGTCAGATAATGATGAAAGTTGGGCTGCATCGGCAAGTTCTTCAATGGTTACCCCCTCTGCTGGGATAAAATCTGTCGCCATACGGTTTCCAAGAGTAATTGTTCCGGTCTTATCAAGTAATAGCACATCCACATCACCTGCAGCTTCAACAGCATGACCACTGGTAGCTATGACATTTCGCTGTATTAGTCTGTTCATACCACTTATTCCAATTGCGCTTAGTAATCCTCCTATGGTTGTAGGAATAAGGCATACCAACAAAGCAATTAATATGGGAATAGTTAAGTTTTGTGACTTTGGCAACCCTGATGCTGAAAGGCTATATCCAAAAAAAGCCGGAAGTGTGGTTACTGCGAGAAGAAATATGATTGACAATCCAGAAAGGAGTATGGAGAGAGCTATTTCATTTGGAGTCTTTTTACGTTTAGCTCCTTCTACAAGAGCAATTATGCGGTCAATAAAGGTTGTTCCGGATTCGGAAGTAATACGTACCAATATACGGTCACTAATTACTTTTGTACCTCCCGTGACCGCTGAACGGTCACCTCCGCTTTCACGAATAACAGGAGCTGATTCGCCAGTGATTGCGGATTCATCAACACTGGCAATTCCTTCCACAACTTCACCATCAGAAGGTATTACATCTCCGGATTCACAAATGACAATGTCTCCTTTTTTAAGTTCAGTTGCCAATACCGCTAATTCATGCTCATCAATAAACTTACGGGCTTTAGTCTGTTTACGGTTTTTTCTGAGACTTTCGGCTTGTGCTTTTCCTCTTCCTTCTGCAATAGCTTCAGAAAAATTCGCAGACAACACAGTTATCCAGAGCCAGAGAGATATCTGTAGATTGAAAGATGAAAATTCTCTCTGGACAATACCAAAAATAACGATTACTGATGCAAGATATGAACCTAATGACACAATAAAAATAATAGGGTTTTTTATCAGAAATACCGGGTTCATCTTTATAACACTATCCCTTACAGCCTGCAAAATCAGCTTTTTATTAAACAGACTTATATTTTGTTTTGCACTCATGATATTCTGCAGTTAGAAGGTGATGCCACTATTCATTAGCAAATGTTCAATAACAGGACCCAGGGATAAGGCAGGAAAATATGTTAGTCCTCCAATAATGAGTATTACCGATATAAGCAAACCGATAAAAATCCAATTATCTGTTCGGAAAGTTCCTCCTGAAAAAGGGGAGATTTTCTTACCTGACATACTTCCTGCTATGGCTAATACAGGAATAATTACCCCAAAACGACCAATCAACATTCCGGCACCAAGTGTCAGGTTATAAAATAATGTATTTGCATTCAGTCCGGCATAAGCACTACCATTGTTTCCTGCTGCAGAACTGAAAGCATAAAGAATTTCGGAAAGACCATGAGGCCCGTAATTATGAAGGCTTGCCAGACCGTAATTACTTACAGCGGCCCAGGCTGTAAATATTAGTATCACAAAGTTGGGAGCCAGAATGGCTATTATAGCCATTTTAACTTCAAACGTTTCAATTTTTTTCCCTAAATATTCAGGAGAGCGTCCAACCATCAGACCTGCAATGAATACCGTTAGAAGTATAAAAATTATCATACCATATAATCCGGCTCCTACACCTCCGAAAATTATCTCACCCAGCATAATGTTTAATATTGCAATCATACCTGAAATAGGTGTAAGACTGTCGTGCATCGCAATTACTGAACCATTGGAAGCCGCTGTAGTGGAGGTTGACCACAGAATACTGTTTGTGATTCCGAAACGTGTTTCCTTGCCTTCCATCAGAGGTAAATGTCCAAAAACAGAATTGGCTGAATATTCAGCATATAGCGCAATACTTAGTCCTGCCAGGAACAAAATCATCATTGCAGTAAAAATTGTCCACCCCTGGCGTGTTGAACCGACCATTCTGCCATAAGTAAAAGTTAAAGCACCTGAAATAAGCAATATTGATAGCATTTCAAGAAAATTGCTGAATGGGGTTGGATTCTCAAATGGATGTGAACTATTTGAATTAAAAAATCCCCCGCCATTTGTACCAAGTTGTTTTATTGCAATTTGTGAAGCTGCAGGCCCCATTGGAATTACCTGCTGTGCTTTCTGTAACGTTTGAACAGTCTCATACGATTTGAAATTCTGCACAACGCCCTGACCAACCAGTACAATTGCCAATAATATGGAAAGCGGTAAAAGGACATACAAAATAATGCGGATAAGGTCCGTCCAGAAACTACCAAGTTTATCACTCGTATTTCTTGAAATACCTCTAATAAGAGCCAGTAAAACAGCTATTCCTGAAGCAGCACTTACAAAGTTCTGAACTGTTAGACCAGCCATTTGAATGAAATAACTCAATGTCGTTTCCCCGGCATATCCCTGCCAGTTGGTATTGGTAATAAAACTTACTGAAGTATTGAAAGCAGAATGCCATAATACAGGTGAGAGGTTTTCAGGATTCAAAGGCAGGTATGATTGAAAGAGCTGAATAAGAAACACAAACGTCAAACCAATCAGGTTAAACATTAGCAAACCGAAGGCATAAGACTTCCAGTTTGTTTCATCATCGGGATTAACACCTATTAATCTATATATAAGGTTTTCAAGCCAACCAAAAACAGGTAATAAGAAATGCTTATTCCCTGTAAATACCTTGAACATATAATTACCCAGAATAGGTGTTAGGCAAATAAAAACAGCAACAAACAATAATATTTGAATTATATCTTGTGCAGTCATTTATTAACTAGTTGAAATATTTATCTAGTCTGAAAATATGGCTAATTAAAAATCCAAGTCCAAAGACAAGAATTAATCCACAAAAAAAACCTAATATCCATAATATGACTCTCATAGTTCTTTAATATTTTAAGAAGTAAATTAAAAAAGCTCTCATATCCTGCTTCAGGAAATAAACGTCCGATTTGGTCTATGAAACCATGTGTTGGAGATAAATCATGAAGTGGTATTTAACTATCGTTTCTTTTTATTAATGAAATTTTTATAGAACGAATTCATAAATTGCAGTTTACCAACTTCGTCGATTATTACAGAATCTTT
>CAYLYN010000127.1:0-2150 GCA_964387565.1 uncultured Rikenellaceae bacterium
ATGAAAGCAGCAATAATAACAATAGGAGATGAGATACTTATAGGTCAGACAGTTGACACAAATTCGGCATGGATCGGATCTGAATTGAGCAAAAGAGGTTTTGACGTATTCAGAATAATTTCTGTGCACGATGCCAAGGATGATATCCTGTATGCGCTTAACGATCTGCAGGGCAGGTGCGATGTAATATTAATAACAGGCGGCCTCGGACCAACAAGCGATGATATCACAAAACCAGTTCTTTGTGAATATTTTAACACTACTCTGATTGAAAACAGCGAGGTCTTCAGTATGATTGAAGAAAGGATAAGAAGAAGAAATAATCAAATGAATGAAAACAACCGGAAACAGGCATATGTTCCTGAATCATGCAAAGTACTGACAAATGCAAGAGGAACTGCACCGGGTATGTGGTTTGAAAAGGAAGGCACTATTTTTATTTCCATGCCTGGAGTTCCTTCAGAGATGAAGTATATAATGACTGAACATGTTATTCCTGAACTTAACAAACGCTTCACTTCGCAGATAATAATACACAGAAACATAATGACATATGGAACCTTCGAAGCGAAGCTGGCAGAAATACTGGCAGATTTTGAAAAAGGACTGCCCGGAAATATCACTCTTGCTTACCTGCCTTCATCAGGTATCATCAAGCTGAGGTTAACTGGAAAAGGGAGAGAAACTGAAGTGGTCGAGAAACAGATTTCGGAGCAGGTTGAAATTTTGTACAAAACAATACCTGAGTTCATTTACGGGGAAAATGAAGAATCACTTGAAATGGTTGTTGGTAAACTTCTGAAGGAGAAGAGACAGACTGTATGCACTGCAGAAAGCTGCACAGGAGGGGAGATAGCTCATCTTATTACAAGTATCGCTGGAAGTTCTGTTTATTATAAAGGATCAATAGTTGCATATTCAAACACAGTGAAAACAGGAGTACTAAAGGTTCCTGATGAACTGATAAGTACATATGGTTCTGTTAGCGAGGAGGTTGTAACTCATATGGCAGTTGAGGCCAGGAAGCTTTTAGATGCAGATTACTGCATCGCCACATCTGGGATTGCAGGGCCTGAAGGAGGAAGTGACCTGAAACCGGTCGGAACCCTTTGGATGGCAGTTTCGTCTGCTCAAAAAACTATAACTGAAAAAAGAGTATTCGGAACAGAAAGAGAGGCTAATATAAAAAGGTTTTCCCTGGCTGCATTAAACCTGCTCAGGAAGCATATTATCAATTTTTAATAGTTATCGTAAAGTGATGTAAATCAAATTAATATCTCAATATTTTTCCCCATATGGCAGGCATGGGTGTTATCCTGACAAAAAAAGTATTTGAAATATTTGTATAATCAGATAAAAATCACGTTCTTTGCGCTTCATTTTAAAAGGACAAACGTTAGTATAGAAGTAAATCAAACATCAATGTCAAAGATTTGTCAGGTTACAGGGAAAAAGGCGATAGTTGGAAACAACGTTTCTCACTCAAAAAGGAGGACCAAGAGGAAGTTTTATCCAAATCTTTTTGTAAAAAAATATTATCTGCCTGAAGAGGAGAGATGGATTTCATTGAAAATTTCAGCAGCAGGTATTCGTCTAATCAGTAAGAATGGCCTTATCAGTGTCCTTAAGGATGCCAAGGAAAAAGGTTACATTGTGAATTATTAAACAAGGATAGAAAATGGCAAAAAAAGCTAAAGGCAACAGGCAGCAGGTAATACTTGAATGTACCGAGCATAAGGAGAGCGGAGTGGCAGGAACTTCAAGATATATTACCACCAAAAACAGGAAGAATACTCCTGACCGTCTGGAAAGAAAAAAGTATAACCCGATTCTTAAGAAATATACACTTCACAGAGAAATCAAGTAAATTTTTAAACTATGGCAAAGAAAGTTGTAGCGACACTGAAGTCAGGAACCGGCAAGGCATTTACAAAATGCATTAAAATGTCAAAGTCTGAGAAATCAGGTGCTTATATATTCAAAGAAGAGATCGTTCATAATGATCATATTAAAGATTTCTTCGCAAGAAAGTAAAAGAAATCTGAAATATAACTTATGGCTTTCTTCTGTTATGAAGGAAGCCTTTTTTTTAATATCACCTTTAATATCATATAACTGAAACATGGCTTTATTTGGTTTTCTTGGACAGG
>CAYLYN010000127.1:2160-12618 GCA_964387565.1 uncultured Rikenellaceae bacterium
GAAAAAAGAGAGTCTCGACAAAGGTCTGGAAAAAACCAAAGAGAGTGTATTTCTCAAACTCTCACGTGCTGTTGCAGGAAAATCAAAGGTTGATAATGAGGTTCTTGATAACCTTGAAGAAGTTCTTGTATCATCAGATGTTGGTGTTGCCACCACCCTGAATATAATCGAACGGATAGAAAAACGGGTTTCGCGTGAAAAATACCTCAATACAGCTGAACTCAATAAAATACTTAAAGAGGAAATTGCAGGTTTGCTGGAGAAAAACCTGTCGGATTCTGATTCGGATTTCTCATCCCCGCTCAGCAGCAAACCTTATGTTATAATGGTTGTAGGTGTAAATGGAGTTGGTAAAACAACAACAATTGCAAAGCTTGCACATCAGTTTAAGTCGGCTGGTAAAAATGTAATTATCGGTGCTGCTGACACATTCAGGGCTGCAGCAATTGATCAGCTTGAGATATGGGCTGAAAGGGTAGGTGTCCCTGTTGTAAAACAGCAAATGGGATCTGATCCTGCATCAGTGGCTTATGATACTTTAAAATCTGCAGTATCTTCCGGGCTGGATGTTGTTATAATAGATACTGCCGGAAGATTGCACAATAAGATTAACCTGATGACCGAACTATCCAAAATAAAAAGGGTAATGGAAAAGGTCATACCTGATGCACCGCATGAAGTGCTTCTGGTCCTTGATGGTTCAACAGGTCAGAATGCCTTTGAACAGGCAAAGCAATTTACAGCCGCAACTGATGTATCGGCCATGGCAATCACCAAACTCGACGGAACTGCCAAAGGGGGAGTTGTTATCGGAATCTCTGACCAGTTTAGGATACCTGTAAAATATATTGGAGTTGGTGAAAAACTTGATGACCTTCTTATTTTCAACAGATTCGATTTTGTTGATTCTCTTTTCAGCTAAAGGCAACAACTCTCTGAAAACGCCTTAATGAAAAACAGCAGAAAAATAAATGTTGTAACACTGGGTTGCTCAAAAAATGTAGTTGATTCTGAAAAACTTCTGAGGCAACTCACTGATGGTGGTTATGAAATAACACATGATTCAGCAGCGACTGATGCAGGTACTGTAATAGTAAATACCTGTGGTTTTATAAATGATGCAAAAGAAGAAAGCATCGACACCATTTTACGCTTTGTTAATGAACAAAAATCAGGCAAAATCGATAACCTGTACGTAATTGGATGCCTGTCAGAGAGGTATATGGATGCTCTCCGCCATGAGATACCCGAAGTAAAAAAGTATTTCGGAGTCAAAAATATGGCTGATATTCTTAATGAGCTGGGAGTGAAGGAGAATAGAAATCTGCTCTCTGAAAGAATCCTGACAGGACCGGGACACTTTGCATATCTTAAAATAGCCGAAGGATGTGACAGAACCTGCGCTTTCTGCGCAATTCCCAGGATACGGGGCAAGTACATATCGCAACCTGTTGAGGAACTTACCAGGGAGGCTTCAAAACTGGCAGAAAATGGTGTTAAGGAACTGATTCTGATTGCCCAGGACCTGAGTTATTACGGACTCGATCTCTACAGGAGACAGGCACTTCCTGAACTGGTAAAGGAGTTGCTTAAAATAGAAAAACTGGAATGGATCCGGCTGCATTACCTTTATCCGGCTAAGCTACCCACAGATCTGATAAATGTTATAAATGACAATCCAAGAGTCTGTAACTATATTGATATCCCAATTCAGCATATTACCGACAGAATGCTGGGATTAATGAACAGGTCTCATAACCGCTATGAAACTGAAAAGGTACTTAACAGGTTAAGAAATGAAATTCCTGATTCGGTAATACGCACCACACTTATTGCAGGTCATCCTGGTGAGACAGAAGAGGATTTCAGCGCTTTGAGGGATTTTATTAGGGAATTCAGATTTGACAGACTTGGAGTATTCAGGTATTCTCATGAAGAGGATACCTCATCATTCAATAATTACAATGACGATATACCCGAAGAGGTAAAGGAAGCCAGAGTGGCCGAACTGATGGAAATTCAACAGAATATCTCATCTGAAATAAATGCAAAATTTGTTGGCAGAGTATTAAAAGTACTGATTGACAGAAAGGAAGGCGATTACTTTACCGGCAGGAGCGAATTTGATAGTCCGGAAATTGACCAGGAAATACTGATAGCCTCAAAATATAATCTCACCCCAGGCAATTTCTATAATATTAGAATTGATCATTCAACTGATTTCGACCTTTTCGGTCTTCCGGAAGATATCCCGCCGACAAATATAAGTCAATTTTATCCTTTTAACTTATATACTTCTAAGTCTTAGCGCCACTGCACCTCACCCTGAGCTTGCCGAAGGGTGCGCCTTCGCGAGAAACCAATTCCTCAACTCTTAGCACCTCATCCTAAACTTGCCGGAGGATGCGCCTCTGCGTCTCTGCGCCTTCGCGAGAAACTAATTCCTCAACTCTTAGCACCTCATCCTGAACTTGCCGGAAGATGCACCTCTGCTGGTAATCAATTCTTCAATTCTGATACATCATCAGAATTTTCTGACTTTTTAGTCTTTTTCTTCTGAATTTTTATTTTGATTTCAGATTTTTCACTATTGAAACTAACAATTATTGATTCACCATCCTCTTTTGTTGCTTTGATGAGCACTTCCGCCATAGGATCTTCAAGGTATTTCTGGATAGCTCTTTTAAGAGGTCTTGCGCCATAATTTGAATCAAATCCTTTTTCTGCAATAAAGTCTCTCGCTTCAGATGCAATTTTCAGTGTATACCCAAGTGACTTAACCCTGTCATATAAACCTTTCAGTTCAAGATCGATAATCTTATTAATATCCTCTTTTTCAAGTGAATTAAACATTATCACGTCGTCAATCCGGTTTAGAAATTCAGGAGCAAAGGTCTTCTGTAATGCTTTCTGCAGAATGCTCTTTGTCTGCTCAACACGTGAATCCTTCTTAGCCTGTGTATCGAATCCTATTCCATGTCCGAACTCTGAAATCTGTCTCGTTCCTATGTTTGAGGTAAGTATTACAATAGTATTCCGGAAATCAACCCTGCGACCCAGACTATCAGTAAGCTGACCTTCATCAAGAACCTGGAGCATTATATGGAAAACATCGGGATGTGCTTTTTCAATTTCATCAAGCAGGACTACTGAGTATGGTTTACGTCTCACTTTTTCTGTCAGCTGCCCACCTTCCTCGTAACCAACATACCCGGGAGGTGCGCCAACAAGACGGGATACAGAGAATTTCTCCATATACTCACTCATATCGATCCTTATCAGGTTGTCGGTAGTATCGAAGAGAAATTTTGCAAGGACTTTCGCCAGCTGTGTTTTACCCACACCTGTTGGTCCAAGGAAGATAAAAGTACCGATTGGTTTATTTGGATCTTTAAGTCCTGCCCGGTTTCTCTGAATCGATTTAACAACTTTCTGAATAGCTTCATCCTGTCCGATAACACTGCCTCTGAGTTCTTCTGCCATCTGTAATAGCCGGGTTCCTTCTGTTTGAGCAATTCTTTGTACAGGTACACCTGTCATCATGGCAACAACCTCAGCAACTTTTTCAGCATCAACTGTTTCCCTGTTAACAGAAAGTTCCTTTTCCCATTTTTTCTTTTCAACCTCAATCATATCCAGGAGGTCTTTCTCACGATCACGGAAACTGGCTGCCTTTTCAAAATTCTGATTCTTGACAGCTGTCATCTTTTCTTTCTTTGTCTCCTCAAACTGCTTTTCAAGTGACAGTATCTTTTCCGGAACCACGATATTTGATATATGAACTCTTGATCCTGATTCATCTAATGCATCGATTGCTTTATCAGGAAGATGTCTGTCGGAGATATACCTGTTTGTAAGTTTGACGCATGCTTCTATGGCATCATCTGTATAGCTTACATTATGATGATCTTCATATCTCTCTTTAATATTATGGAGTATATGAACTGTCTCTTCAATAGAAGTAGGTTCTACAATAACCTTCTGAAAACGCCTTTCAAGAGCTCCGTCTTTCTCAATGTGCTGCCGGTATTCATTAAGGGTAGTGGCACCAATACATTGTATTTCGCCTCTTGCCAGTGCAGGTTTGAGCATATTGGCCGCATCAAGCGATCCTGTTGCTCCTCCGGCACCAACAATTGTATGGATCTCATCTATAAAGAGGATAATATTCTCATTCTTTGACAACTCATTAAGAATTGCTTTCATTCTCTCTTCAAACTGTCCCCTGTATTTGGTGCCTGCCACAATAGAAGCCAGGTCAAGTGCAACAACTCTCTTATTAAAGAGTACTCTTGACACATTCTTCCTGGTTATCCTGAGGGCAAGTCCTTCTGCAATTGCAGATTTACCTACGCCCGGTTCACCTATAAGTACAGGGTTGTTCTTTTTTCTTCTGGAAAGTATCTGTGCCAGCCTCTCTATCTCTCTTTCCCTTCCTACAACAGGATCAAGTCTCGATTCCTCTGCAGCTTTTGTAAGGTCGATTCCGAAATTATCAAGTACCGGTGTTTCAGACGAGGACTTTGGTGCTGAGGAAGACTGACCTTTAGCTGGTCCGCCAAGTCCTTGTCCTTCATCATCTTCATCCCTCGGGAAATCAGCCCTGGCACTTGGAATATCGCTCTCAACCATTCGCCTTACAGATTGATAAGTCACATCCAGCTCTGTCAGAAATCTGGTTACAAGAGCATTATCATCCTTTAGAATAGCCAGGAGCAGGTGTTCTGTATCAATTGTAGAACTTTTAAGTGATTTAGCTTCAAGATATACCAGTTTTAATATTCGTTCGGTGCTTCTCAGCAGCGGAATAACTTCATGATCTGCAACCGGGATAGGATTTTCTACTTTTATGCTTTTTTCAAGTGAGCTCTTTAAAACCATCAGATCAATTCCCTGGTTAATAAGTATTTCTATCGCAGCACTCTCTCCATCTCTCAGAATTCCGAGAAAGAGATGCTCAGGACTGATATGGCTGTTTCCAAGCCTTATAGCCTCTTCCTTCGAATATCCGAGTATATCTTTTACTCTTTGCGAAAATTGTGAATCCATATTTAGCTTCTCTAATTCTTTAATATTTAAAAACAAGTCATATTGTCAGTAAATAGCCTGACAAAAACAGAATTTACCCGATTTTCAAAGGTAAATCATGCATATTATCTGTATCACAATTTCCATGCCCATTTATGAACAATAGTTGTTAAAAATTCACAGGTTTTATATCTCAAAAATAGCCAAATTTTAACTATTTTCGTATTTCCAATCTCAAGGGAGGAGTTTAGTTTATAAATACTTAATTAATAATCTGTTATGTTGGATCAAGAGAGAATCATCAAGGTGAATATTGAGGAGGAGATGAAATCGGCTTACATCGATTATTCAATGTCAGTTATCGTGTCGAGGGCTTTGCCTGATGTAAGGGACGGATTAAAACCTGTTCACAGGAGAGTGCTTTTTGGAATGTCGGAGCTTGGAGTTCAATCAAATAAACCATATAAGAAGAGTGCCAGAATAGTGGGAGAGGTGCTTGGTAAATACCACCCGCATGGAGACTCCTCAGTATATGAAGCTATGGTGAGAATGGCTCAGGAATGGTCATTGAGATACCCTCTTGTTGACGGACAGGGTAATTTTGGTTCAGTAGACGGTGATAGTCCCGCAGCTATGCGTTATACAGAAGCCAGGTTAAAAAAGATTGCCGAAGAGACATTAGCCGATATCGATAAGAATACAGTTGATTTTCAGCCAAATTTTGATGATTCCCTTGAGGAACCCGTAATTCTTCCAACGCGGATTCCAAATCTTCTTGTTAACGGTGCTTCCGGTATTGCTGTCGGAATGGCAACAAATATGCCTCCGCATAATCTTTCCGAGGTTGTGGATGCCACAGTTGCTTATATAGATAATAATGACATAACAGACGATGAAATAATGCATTTCATTAAGGGACCTGATTTCCCGACAGGAGGAATAATTTATGGCAGTCAGGGTATAAGAGATGCATGTGAAACCGGTAGAGGGAGGATAGTGATCAGGGCAAAAACCGAAATAGAGCTTACCCACTCAGGACGCGAGTGTATAATTGTGAATGAAATACCTTACATGGTTAATAAGGCTGAAATGATCAGGAAAATTGCCGATCTGATCAATGAAAAAAAGCTTGAAGGTATTTCATATATCAATGATGAATCGGACAGGAACGGAATGCGTATTGTTATTATTCTGAAGAAAGATGCAAGCGCCAATGTTGTCCTCAATAACCTGTACAAATATTCATCACTGCAAACATCTTTCGGAGTAAATAATATTGCCCTTGTGAAAGGTCGTCCAAAAACACTTAATACAAAGGACCTGATTCATCATTTCGTAAATCACAGGCATGAGATTATAATCAGAAGAACCAGATTTGAACTTGATCAGGCGGAAAAAAGAGCTCATATACTTGAAGGATTGATTATTGCAAGTGATAATATTGATGAAGTTATTGCAATTATCAAAGCATCACAGACACCCGATATGGCCAGGGAAAAGCTGATGGAACGTTTCGGACTGTCTGAAATTCAGTCGAGGGCAATTGTTGAGATGAGATTAAGACAGCTGACGGGTCTTGAGCAGGAGAAATTAAGAGCTGAATATCAGGATGTTATGGCGCTTATCGAGCGTCTCAAAAATATATTGTCCAGTACAGAACTTCAGATGCAGATTATAAAGGATGAGCTTCTGGAAATAAAGGAAAAATATGGAGATGCAAGAAGGACAGAGATAGTTCCAAACGCTGAAGAATTTAATCCTGAGGATTTCTACGCTGATGAAGAGATGGTAATTACTATTTCCCATATGGGGTATATTAAAAGAACCCCGCTTACAGAATTCAGAAGACAGGCGCGCGGCGGCACCGGTGCAAAAGGAGGGACAACCAGAGATGAAGATTTCATTGAACACCTTTATATTGCAACCATGCATAACACGATGCTTTTCTTTACCAGAAACGGGAAGTGTTACTGGCTTAAAGTATATGCAATACCTGAAGGTTCCAGGACATCTAAGGGAAGGGCCATGCAGAATCTGATAAATATCGAGCCAGGCGACAGCGTAAGAGCCTTCATTAATGTCAAAAATCTGAACGACGAAGAATATATAAATAATAATTTTATTGTTCTCTGCACCACGAAGGGGATAATCAAGAAGACTTCACTTGAGGCATATTCGAGGCCACGTGTAAATGGAGTGAATGCAATTACAGTAAGAGAAGAGGATGAGCTCCTGGAGGCGCGCTTAACAAACGGGCAGCACCATATTATGCTTGCAATAAAGTCTGGCAGAGCAATCCGCTTCCCCGAATCATCTGTCAGACCAATGGGACGAACAGCTTCCGGAGTAAGAGGAATCAGACTGGCCAGCGAAAAAACTGATTTTGTAATTGGAATGATTACAGTTGAAGGTAAGGAAAAAGAGATACTGGTGGTATCGGAGAAGGGATATGGAAAAAGATCTGATATTGACGAATACAGAATAACAAACCGGGGCGGGAAAGGTGTGAAAACGATAAATATCACGGAAAAAACCGGATCGCTTATTGCATTAAAGGATGTAACTGATAATCATGACCTTATGATAATAACCCAGTACGGCAACATATTAAGATCTTCTGTTTCGGCTCTCAGGGTTATGGGCAGGGCAACACAGGGTGTCAGACTAATCAATCTAAAGGAAAATGATATCATAGCATCTGTTGCCTGTGTACTTGTCAATGATGATGATGAGGTACAGGGTATGGACGTTCCGGAAGTAAATGAGACAGATGGAAAGGAAAATGGCAAAGAATTTGATGTTTAAAAAGTAAAATTATACATTTGGGAAATTTTTAAAGAAATTAAAATTAAAATTATAATCATGAAAAAGTTCATCCTGCTTTTAGCAGTTTTAAGTATTACAATCGGAGCAATGTCCCAGAAGGGGAAGGTTACAAGCGCACTCAGCTTAATTGATCAGGGTCAGCTTGATAAAGCAAAAGAAGCTATTGATCAGGCACTCGTCAATGAAAAATCAGCAAACTGGCCAAATACATTTTATGCAAAAGGCAGATTGGCTCAGTCGTCATGGGAATCTGATAATCCAAAATTCAGAGAATTTTATGAGAACCCACTGGAGGAAGCATATGCAGCTTATCAGAAAGCAATAGAACTGGATACTAAAGGTCAGATAAAGAAAAAGATCATAACATCAATGACATATAGTCAGCTTGCATCAGATCTTTATAACCAGGGAAGCACACAGTTCGATGAAAAAGATTTCAAAGGTGCTTTGAAATCTTTTAAAACACAGATTGAAATTTCAGAAGGAGATATGTATGTAGGTTCAATCGACACCGGTATGTATTATAATGCAGGCCTTGCTGCAACCAACTCAGGTGAATATGAAACAGCAATAAAATATTTTCAGCAATGTGCTGATATGAAATATATGGGCATAACCCCATATTATCAGATATATGAAGCATATATGGGTCAGGGCGATACCTTGAAGGCTGAGAATACTCTTACAGAACTTCCCAAGCTGTTCCCTGATGACAAGACTATTACTCTTCAGTTAATTGATCTTTATATCAAAAGCGGAAAAAATGCAGACGCCCTCAGACATATAAAGACAGCAAAGGCAGATGATCCATCAAATTATACACTTTACTTCGCAGCAGGAATCATCTACCTGAATGAAGAGAATTATGATTCTGCAATAGAAGAACTGCAGAAATCCATTGACCTTAACGGAGAAGTTTTTGACACACAGTACGGAATAGGAGCGGCCTATATCAACAAAGCAGCTGAAATGTTCAAGGCAGCAAATGAGATCATGGATGTAAAGAAATACAGCGATGCTATCGATGCTGCCAATGCAGTTTATGCAAAAGCTCTTCCTTATATGGAAAAAGCTCACCAGCTGAGTCCTAATGATGTGTATACAATGAGAAGCCTGAAGGAGCTATATTACAGAATGAAGCAGACTGATAAGTATGATGCAATTAGTGTAAAGCTTGAAGCTGCCGAGAATAAGTAAGAATACCTTAAGTAAACATATGAAGGAGGGATAAACAAATATCCCTCTTTTTTTTTGACCTGTTGCATAGGGGAGAATTAGTAAAATTTTAAAATATGACTGAAGTAATTGTATATTTTTCTATTTTACATAATATTAATTATAGGCAAATCGCTCTGCATTCTCAAAAAGTCAGAAATTTGCGCTTAGCTCCGCTAATTGAGGTTTCCTCGAGATGCAATTTGCTCCTGCGCTAAACTTCCTTCCAAATATCTCGTCCCTATTTCCTCCTGATATCAGTAAAACCATTATACCGGCATATTTTTGTTCCTTATTAAAATTCGTCCGACAATGGTATTAATCTGGCTTTAAGATCAGGATCTTTCATTTCCCTGTCCAATGGAAACATTGGCCGAATTATTCTCCTGTAAGGCAGCTGCTCAATATTCTGGTCTACACCTCCCGGAGTAAGCGCCATTATCCAGTCTTTCCTCATTTCATACAGCTCAGGCACTAAATAGCCGATTTTTACTACCAGAATATCAGTCTGCCTCGGATTAAGACCTAGCCTGGTGAAATCAACCTCCCTGTGATACGGTTTGCGCTTTTTAGTAACTATTACACTAACACTACCAATTTTCACAACAGCCTCTGTATCAGCATTTTCGTCTCCTGTTATTATCGAGGTCACTGTTCCTGAAAGTCTTATCGGAGGTGAAAAACGTGAATCCACCTCAGCACCGGCAAATGCATCTGCTTTTCCGCCAATCCCGGCCTCAACTGCTTTTTCAATAAAAGCAGGTCCTGGAATTGAAGCATAAATAAGCGAAGGGCCATTCTCTGACTTGAACTCAGGTCTTGCCAGGATTTCTCTTAAAGTCCAGGTTACATCTCCTGCTCCTCCTGCAGTAGGATTATCACCCATATCACTTATAATGAAAGGTTTTTTATCGCTTGCTACAGCTTTATTAAGCGACTCATCCAGTGAGGCTGTCGGGGCAACAAATACGAACTCTGATCTTACCTCCCAGAAGCTTTTTGCCAGGTATTCAGCGCCATTTATCACCTTCATTTTGTCATCACCTGTAACCATTACTACAGCATGATTCCGGGGTTCATCGGCCCAGGCATAACCAATCCATATTGCAGCATCAACTATTCCTTCCTGATCTGCCACCGGTGCAACTTTCGCATACAAACTCTTACCTGGCTCTATTCGTGTGCTTGTCTTTTCACCCGGCAATAATACCGGTACCGGTATCCATGCTTTATAAGCAGGCTTTCCTTTTCCGGTTTCAAGCCTGGTTAAAAGATTTTCCACAGCCCTTTTTTTTGATTCTATTGCATCTTCATGGGGTGCCATACGGTAGCAGGTTATCAGATCACTGTTCTGTGCCAGTCTCCGGCTGACATTGCCATGAAGGTCCA
>CAYLYN010000128.1:0-12351 GCA_964387565.1 uncultured Rikenellaceae bacterium
GGTTTTACCCAGACTTTCTTTTTAGTATCTGATGTTTTCATTTCCGCCTATTCGCTTGCAAAGTAAAACATTTTAAATAATATGCAAACAACTTGCTGCATAAAATATCAGAAATTTAGATTTAAACGCATGGGAAAAGGAATTGTTCTTCAGAATTTATATAATTCACGGAAGCTGCCGCCGGAGGGTACGATCTCAACATCGCCGGATACAAGCCAGGCATGTGCCATCATCTTCCCATTGGCATTTTTTGCCATCCCCAGGGAAATCTGTGAGTCTATCTTTCTTCGACGCAGCATGCACCTCCCGGCCAGCGAGCTCACCAGGCACCTGTTCTTCCATGGGGACACAGACCCGGCTTGACGGACAGCCACCCCTATATTTTCAATAATCTCCGACTGTGGACTGGCGACTGCCGTCCCGACACTTCGTGTGCGGGATTGATCCTCCTCCTCCGTCTGAGTCTCAAACTGCC
Organism: uncultured Rikenellaceae bacterium; assembly: GCA_964387565.1. Lineage (GTDB taxonomy): Bacteria > Bacteroidota > Bacteroidia > Bacteroidales > VadinHA17 > LD21. The sequence goes on from CAYLYN010000128.1 coordinate 476, forward strand.
GGCTTGCGAACAGTCCGGGTATACACCTGAATGGAATGACCTTCAACAGCAATCCGACGAAGAGATGCAGCAGAAAGGCCTCGAGGAAAAGCAACTTTTCACGGACGGGCAGCTCTTTGAACCTGCGTAGTTTCCGTGTCATCTCCTTCCCATTACGTCGAGAGAGTTGCTGAGGTACTCACTGACCAATCCGTGCAGCTCCTTAATCTTGATCTCTGAAGGCCTGATCACCCTTACAAAATGAACCTTCTCTACTATCTGCAGAAGCTGCAGCAGGTAAGACCTCTCCGTCTCAGGCATGCCGGCCAGCATCTCCCACGAGCACACCTCGCTGCGAAGGATTGAGAACCTGTCTGACGCACCGGCTTCATGAAACTCAAGCTTCTCGCAGTCACCCACCTCTATTTTGATAATGACATCCAGGCTATGATCCTTATAACCACTCCTTTTAAAAGAGAGGTACTTCTTACCCGTACCCGCTTCCGCCTCCCGCATAGTTACCGGGTCTATGTCTAGCTGCCCGATCGTGTCGGCACGCAGTTTTATATCGCGGTGCAGAGGCCATATCAGTGGTCTCCCTTTTCTGGAGATCACCGGCGTCAGGTCATCTGTCAGGAAGACAGAGCTGTCGAGAGCAAATGACAAAGTAAGGGAAGATTTTCCGCTGCCGGTATCACCGACAACCATTACGCCCCTGTCCTTATAGATGAAGCTGCTGGCATGGAAGCTGATGATCCGGCGCTGATGCAGCAACGCCACCAGTACCTGGCCGTTGAGGTAGAGCCTCACCCAGTCAGGATCGGCACCAGGATCAGGACAAAAAGTTACCTCCCTGCCGTCAAGAGCATGAAAATCGCCGACACCCTCTACCTGTAATGAATATTCAGATTCACCGGCTTGCCAGTTTGGACCCTTATAAACAGGGTCCCTTACGACCGGCACAGAAGACGATTCGGAGATCTTAACGCCTGGCAGAGGATAGGTGTCTTTCATGCCGCCACTTTTAAAAGTAACCTTTTTGGCAGAAATATCCGCCTGGCAATTGCCCTGAGAACGTAAATGGTCAGCTGTATCTTCAACTGCCAGCCGCTCCTGCTCCTTATCCTGAACAGCCAGTCATTGATGAAGATCCATGGGTGCCAGTACTCAAGTGAGTTTGCCATGAAACGTATCCTGTTGCGCGTGAGGCGCCTTACCGCCGGTGCACAAGTAGCCGCCTCCAACAAAGCCGGCACCGCTACGGAAAAAAGCTCCTGCGCAAGCAATACTGCAACATATATCAGCTTCTCCATCCTGTACCGCCGGGCAGCCGAAATCACCCACTCCCAGTCTATCTCATCCTTCTTTCGCATGATGGCCGCAACATCTTGCACATATTTCAGTTCAGAGAACGGATCCTTGCCTCCGTGATGCATCACTGTGAGCAGAAAGTCAGCAGAAGGAGTGAAGCGCATAAGGCTTTTACCCTGTACGGTGCCTGGCACAACCTGCAGTGACAGATCCTCCATCCCTATTCCCAACCCGTAAATAGGCGAGCTTATCCTCCAGTGAAACTCAAAATGATAGAGGCACCTGTCACCCTCCCACCTGCCGAAGTTGTACTCCCCTGCAAGTGATGCAAGATCATTCATGTCATAACCTGCCATCCTCCTCTCAACCACATAGCCCGAGGTAAGCATCAACTCCCTTATCCTTTCAAGCTTCCCGAAATTGGTAAAAACATCTATGTCACCGCCCTCGCGGCCGCCCAAGTCACTGTAATATTCGCCAGCCAACCAGAATCCCTTGAACGGGACAATCATTATACCCTCCTGCTCAAGCAGGCGGCTGACGCGTAAGAACTCGGCCAGGTAACTGATCTGATCCGTAACATTATAGTGATATGCCTTTTCTATTGCTGACCGGAAATCATCAGGCACCAAACCCGTCGACATACTGGCAGTCAGCTGGCCTAGCTGAGGCCGTACGGAATGCAGGTCTGCCCTCTGGTACAATCTGTCCCAGTCAATACCGCCTCCGCTGATAATCTCTTCAGCCTCATCCGTCACCGGCAGACCATAACTCAACCGGCAGGCGGCAAGCAATAAATTATACTCAGGGGGATACATCAGTAGAAATCAGTGCGACGGGATTCAGGATGGTCGTAGCCGCCATACGCACGACCCTGCATAAACAGCAGCCACCAGGGTAATTTTGATACTGGACAGAGTGATAACTCACGTCTATCCACCTCAGCATGAATTTTCAGTAAAGGCAGCTGGCCGAATTACCCTGATCTAGTTCAGGCTCGTCACCTCAGCCATCTCCGGGGCCTTGACCATCCGGGGCTTTTCCGCAGCCTTCTTTTTCACTGCCAGGGTGAGAATACCCACAGCAGCAAGACACAGTGTCAGCAGCACCAGCCCCAGCAGCAGTATTCCTAAACTGTCAAGCAGAAATGCCACGGCGATGATGAATACATTGAACAGCGAGATGTACAGAGTGGCCTGCCTGTGGCTGAACCCGGCGCGAAGCATCATGTGATGGATGTGGCGCTTGTCGCCGATGAACATGCTCTTACGGTCGCGCAGTCTAAGTATCATCACGCGCAACGTGTCGAACAACGGCACTATCAGTATCCCTATCGAGACCGAAGGCGCTGACTTAAGGTTAAGCACCGCACCATGAGCAGCAACCAGCTCATTAAAGCGGATGGCCAGCACAGCCAGGGTGAACCCTATCACCAGCGAACCTGAGTCGCCCATGAAGATCTTCCTCGGACCTTCAGACATGTTATACCTGAGGAAGGCGATGAGCGATCCCAGCAAGGCAGCCGCCATGACAGTATATCCGTAGTCGTCTGACAGGAAGAAAAATATCCCGAAGGCCAGCGAGGCGACAATTCCCACCGATGCCGCCAGTCCGTCGATGCCGTCAATCAGGTTGACAGCGTTAATGATAAAAATTATCAGGATGATCGTAACGACGTACGAAGTCAGCGGTGCAATGTCAGTGATACCCAGGAAGCCGTGGAAGTTTGTTATGTGTATGCTCGTGAATATGGCTACAAGCACTGCCACGCCCAGCTCGCCCCAGAACTTCTTTGCAGGGTTCAGCCATACAAGGTCATCCTTGATACCCACGAACAGCAGCATCACCACTGCCGCCGTGAAGTAAGACAGTCCGGGCATGTACCCATTGACCCCTATCAGAAAACCGAAAATGAAGCCCCCGAATATGCCTATGCCACCCAAAGTGGGCACATCGCCCTTGTGAATCTTATTGAAACCGGGTTTGTCTTCAAGATGACGGTCTCTGACCACCTTGATCACCTTGGGTATGTAGTACCAGGTGATGAACAGTGCACTTGCAAAGGCAAGCAGAATTGCCGGTAAACCTGTAATTACTATCTCTGGCATAGCGGTGGAAAGTGTCCTTTTTAATTTCCTTCTTACATTTCTTTTCTCACAGCAGTCTTCCCCATCCGCATCCTCTCCTCTTTCCGAAAACAATCTTTAGGAGATCCGGTTCAAATTTAGTCTAAATATTCAGGACGCGCAGGCAAATCCCGGAAAATTTTATGAACAAGGTCCGATCCCGGAAACAACACCACCCATGCTGTCAGGAACACCAGCATGAAATCAGTCCTGAACGAAAGATGCTCCTGATACCAGAGCTCAAGCTCACCCTTATAGGGGGAAATATGTTTCGCATAAAACTCCTCCGGAACAAGAGATGTCTCCGAGAGAAGCTTCTCCTCATCCCTGAAGACTATCGACCCGATGCCGGTCAGGCCGGGTCTGACGTTATAGATGCGCTCCCTGACATGAGCAGGATAGGGATCGAAGGTCTTGCCCACCAGCGGCCGCGGGCCCACCACACTCATATCCCCCTTGAGGATATTCACAAGCTGTGGTATCTCATTGATCTTGGTTTTTCTCAGGAAACCACCCAGAGGCATCAGCCTTGGATCTTTTCGTGTAGTATGCATCCCTCCCGGGAGGTTGGGACTGTTCTTAAGCATGGTGGCGAACTTCCAGATGTTAAAAGGTTTGTTCCTGTAACCTATCCTTTCCTGGAAATAAAAGACATAGTGCTCGCCTGTCAGCAGCAGTCCTATCACCACGGGTATCAGAAGCGGCGACAACACCACTATCGCCAGTAATGATAAAGCTGTATCCAGTATCCTCTTTACAAACCTCCTGTACATTTCAAAACTTAATTTTACTGCCGACTGGTACTGCCGACTGCCGACTACATCTTCTGGTCCAGCCCCTTCCCCTTTTCAATATGTTCAAACTCCGGCAGCCATTCCTTCAGTATCTCCACAACCGCAGCCTTTGACACATTACCTGAGTTGAACAGCTCATGCAGTCTGGTAAAAATCATGTCAATCTCCCGGATATCCCGTTTCAATGAGTTCTTTATCACCCCGAGGCTGATGAACCTGTCGTTGTCTGTCACCTCACCGGCCGTATAGAACTCCTCATACGGCTTTTCGCCGGAAGTGTCAGTCTCGAAGAAATATACGGGATAAGCTTTTGAGCTCTCGTTCAGCACGAGGGCTTTCCGGCGGGCCTCATCCTCGGTGGTGCACACATCGGTTTCCAGGCCCAGGTAGTTCAGCAGGTCACGTGCAATCATATCAAAGGAGATCATATCCCGGTTCTCATCAAGCTTCGGGAAGACGATGTCACCTGACTCTGCCAGCACTGACGCTGTCAGGCAGAGCTCGCCGGACTCCTGCGGTGAGACGAAGAACCGTTGTATGCCAAGCGGACAAGACCATGGCTGGCGGCGATTCAGCCGCTCGATGAATCCCTGGGGCAGACTGCCGTTTGAGAATGCCACGTTGGCGAAGCGGGCGGTGGTTATCTTCAGCTTGCCCGAATAGGCCATTATCAGCTCCTCCATCAGCTTCTTGCTGGCACCCATTATATTTACCGGGTTGGCGGCTTTATCGGTGGAGACGCAGAAGAAGTGTTCAGGCGGCAGCTCGAGCAGCAGATCAAGCAGCCTGCGGGCGCGGAGGACGTTGTTTTCTATCATCGCCTCAATCGAGAAGATATCCTTCTCGCTGCGCACATGTTTGTGTGCAGCAAAGTTGGCTACAATGTCAAAGGGAGCCAGCGAGCGGAACATCTTTTCAAACACCCTGTCGCCAAAATTCATGGGGTAAGTGATAAAGTCGGCAGGAATATCATAGCCTGTTGAGCTGCGGAGGTCACGCACCAGCTCGGTAAGCCCGTTCTCATTTATGTCTACCACCACCAGCCTGCTGATCCTGAATCTCAGTAGGGCTTTGATATAGAACGACCCGATTGTCCCCGCCCCGCCTATCACCAGCACCCTTTTGCCGGTGAGTTTTTCCGTCAGCGTGTCATGCTCTCTTTCAAGATCAGGCTTGAGAAGACTCTCTTCCCGCTGTGTGATGTACCTTTTGATGAAATCGTCAATATCGATGACTGTATTCATTCTCTGCAGGTTTTGCGTATCTTTGGTATAGGTGTTACAGTTAATAATTTAACCTTACAATTATGAAAGCATTGAAGTGGATTGCTTGGATCTCCGGGGGTATCGGAGTACTGTTTGTCATATCCGGATTGATCCAGTGTGTTTTCGGGCACTGGGGATGGGGACGCTATATTATCAATTACTTTCTTGTGGCAGACAGCTTTTTCCTGATCACCATTGCGCTGTTCATCTTCATTTACAGGTGTGATTGCAAAAAGTGATTCCCTCCTTATCTCTTCAATTCTCTCTTTTCAAAGAGTACGAAGCTCATTATCTTAACGTATTCAGACAGCACCGACTGAATATCCTCCTTTCGTCGCCACCATTTATCAGGATTGAATGACGAGTACGAACTTGGACTGAATCCTGTAATTACCGGTTGTGGCAGTCCCCGCAGAGAGTGATTGAAGATCATTCCAGCCCGTCGCATGTGGGCAGGAGATGAGACCAGGACAAGAGTATCCGTTTCGGGGCTGCGGGCAAGATATTCTCGTACTGCCACGGACTCATCGAGGGTGCTTCGTGCATCGCCGGGCAAAAGGATGATGTTGTCTGCTGCCACACCGAGGGTTATCAGTGCCCTGGCTGCCTGTTCACTGTTTGTCTCAACCCTGACGCCTCTTTCCTCAAGGCTCCTGTAAGGACCCATGCTCTCCTCAACAATTACTATTCTGTCGGAGATACCGTTATTATAGAGATCATAGGCCTGTAACACTCGTTCCGGGAAGCTGCCCATGAGGACAATTATGGCATCAGAATGTGCCGGAAGATCTTCTTTTACCAGAAGTCTGCCAGCCTTGCGGCATCCACCAATACAAGAAATTAATAAGAATATAAGGATTATGTAGAAGCCTAAGCGGACTCGGATCATATTAATTTTACTAAATTTGCTGCTTCCCGGGTTTCAAATTGGCTTGTACCCAAGCCAAGAATTAGTTTTGGCTACCTGGAACTATAAAGATGAATTTGATGAATTTATCATTGATACTATTACATGAAGTATTTGAATATGCCTCCGATACCCCATGCTATTGTGTACTTTACACTCTGAAGCATGCTCAGATGCTCGTGATCACGGAGAAATTTATAATGTTGAATTATTAGTTTTGATTTCTTACTGGTTACAGACCCCTTGCGCTGCCTGTAATAAGCAAGCACTTCCGGGTATGGCATAGATTTGTTACCTGCCTTCAATATTGACAGCCATAAACCATAATCCTGCTTTCTTCTATATTCAGGCATAAAGAATTTGCCAATCCGTTCCTGGTCATAAACAGCAGTAAGGCAACTTATGTCTGTCCGCTTAAGCAAGCTATTATAGTCTACTTCACGATCCCTTACTTTATAAACCTTTGATTTCAGTGTTCCATCCTCCTTCATAAAACCGTATGACGAATGGGAGAAGGCATAATCTCCCTTCATCATGAAAAGAATATGGTCTTTAAGTCTGTTGGGCAACCATATGTCGTCACTGTCAAGGAATGCGATATATTTACCACTCGCCCTTTCAATAGCATAATTACGAGTCACACCAGCTCCTCCGTTTTCTGGCAGCTTAAAGGATTTTATACGGTCATCCTTTTGGGCGAATGATTGAATTATGCTCCACGATTCATCAATTGACCCATCATCTACAATCAGAAGTTCCCAGTTCTTATATGTTTGATTTATTACTGATTCGATTGTTGCTGTTAGAAACTCTTCTGAATTAAAAACAGGGGTGATAATTGAAACAAGTGGCTCGTTCATCCATCAATTGTTGAAATAAAATCCCTGAGCTTACCCTGCATTTTATGCAATGTCTGACCTAACAATATCTCGATTGTCAAATCATCATCAAAATATTTAAAAAGTTCCTTTTTAAGAAAGGACTTTTGAACTGGAGTCATTTGCTGCTGAATTCTTAATTTCACGACTCCCACTGTATTTTGTTCGGCCTGATAATTCAACTCAAGATTGTGATTTTTTGCAAGGTTCTTAAAAATATAATAGAAAGTCAGGCTTGGATAGGTGTTGTTTTTCCCTCGAATTAATTGCCCGACTCTGCCCAGAATGTCTTCTATTACCCGGTGCTTCATTCCGCAAGGGCATTGGAATGATTCATCTTTTAGTTTAATAAAGTCACCAAGTTTGTAACGTATAATAGGAAATGACCTTGCAACAAGGTTGGTTACAATAATTTCATCATTTTCTTCCTCAACAAGGACGCCTTCCATATTAATGTGCAGATTGCCGTGCGGGCATTCAAATGCAATTACCCCGGATTCTGCCGCCCCGTATTCTCCAATGATTTTTCTGCCGAATGCTTTTAAGGATTCATTTTGGTAAGAGTCAAATATTTTTTCCGAGGTACCGCACACCATTTTCAGATTCAGGGGTTTTAATAATCCGGGCATCTCGTTGATCCGTCTGGCAACTTCATAGATCATTGATGAATACCCGCAGATGAAGTCAGCTTTTTCAAGCCTTTTGGCAAAACTTATAATGTCACCCTCTTTGTACGAGAAGACCCGGAATCTGTTCTGAACCAAGTCAAGAAAGTATGTCTTTATCTTTTCTGATATAGAGAAATTGTACCCCCACAGGTATCCATTTCTGTCCCATGGATTTACGCCATACCAAGAAAAACCCCTGGCCCGTACAGCACGATTAAATGAATCCCAATTCTCATCTTTACTGAATTTCAGGCTTTGACCTGTTGAACCGGAAGTTTCGCTTAGAAACACCTTATCTTTGAAGTAGGGAGTTTGAACAACCAGATTATGTTCAATCAATTCTTCCTTGGTCGTATGTGGCACATTCTTTATATCTGCCAGCGAACTAAAATCATTTGCAGGAAGGAATCCGGCATTAAGAAATTTTCTCTCGTAGAATGGCGAAGAGTTATAAGCATGAGTCAACACATCGTAAGTCTTGGTTAATTGAAGAGCCTCAAGTATATCAAGACTGAATCCCTCAGAATTCTTAAGAAATGAAAAATGGTTTGTGAAGCTTGGATTCCTAAAGCCACTGCCGGTCTTCCATAATATTTTTGCAACGGTTCGATGCATGCAAATAAAAAGTACTTAGCTTTTTTTCAGGTTAAGTAACTGGATCCAATCTTTACGTATTACCCCCCAATCAAAGGATTTTGCTTTTTTTCTAGCATTAGAGGATAATGTGCAAGCAAGAATAGTGTTATCTATTATCATGTTTATTCTTTCTGCCATTTTAATATAATCACCTGTTCTCAGAAGAACTGAATTATTGCCGTCATTAAGCATATAAGATATTCCACCGGGGTTTGTTGAGACTACAATCAAGCCTAATGCCATTGCTTCAATTACACTAACAGGTGTATTGTCCACATTAGTGGTATTTATGAAGAAATCATAATCTTTGGACAATGTTATCCAATCTTCTTTCGTTAGCTTGCCTGTAATTTTGACATGTGTGTCTATTCCTTTTGATTTGATGTAGTTTTTGAACTCTTCCATGCTGCCGTCCTTATCTGGACCGACTATGCATAATTCTGCATCCTTGTGAGTATGCATAAGGATTTCAAGAACATCTGCAGCCATATTCGGATTATATATCTTATGGAAAGATCTGACCCAAAGAAGACGCGGTTGCGGATCTTCACGAAGCTTAAAGGGATATTTGGAAAGATCAATAAAGTTGGGAATTATGATTGATTTATACCCTGCCTTCTTAAATTCATGCTGCAAGTACCCGGAAACTGCAATATTTGCATATGAATGGTTAAAGATCATATAGCAAAAGCGTTTGGAACGTTTTATCCTTTTAGGAAGATCGCCACCATGAAGCAAGGGAATATACGGTACTTTTTGAACCTTTGCGATTGACGAAGCAAGTAGTGCATACCAGAATGCTGAGGTGCTGAATGTATCGATAAGAATGAAGTCTACTTTTTTTCTAGCCGCAAGTGTTTTCCACAATATCTCTGTCAGACGTAAAAACTGGTTCCTAAAAGTTCCGGCATAAGAAACCTCATATCCCTCCTTCTCCAACAAAGGACCAAGGGTCTCAATTACTCCAGGAGTAAATCCATGATGAGAAAGTTTGTTCCCTACATACAGAATTTTCAAAACAGGTTGATCCAAATTTTTAGCAACAAATAAAATGAATACGAAGTTTTATTAATTTATTGATACATTAACTGACCGAACCGCAATTACTATTACTTATATGCCAGAAATATCTCAAAAAGGAAGGGGATTGATTTAAGTCTTCTGACATTGAACGTTTTTGAAAACTCCTTCTTTATTTGCCTAATATTGCTACTATGATAATCCCCTGTAAATCTTTTACCTGCTAATCGGCGACCAATTTTATACAAAAAATTCTCAGTCGGTCCAGAAATAATAATAACCCCGTTTGTTTTCAATAATCTTTTAAAGTGATTGATGTATTCCCCACGATATTCAATATGTTCCAAAACATCCAATGCGCAAATCACATCAAATGAATCTTTAGGAATGTTAGTGCTCCGAATATCAGATTCAATATATTTAATGCTGTTAGGGAAATCTATACTTTCCTGGACAAGACTTAAGGGGCCTAAATCAACATCCATGCTTGTTACTTTATGCCCTGCGCTAACAAGAACGTAACTTAAAATTCCAGTGCCGCACCCATAATCTAAAATAGTCAGATCCCGTTTCCCTCTTAGAAAAGTAATGACAATTTTGATCCGCTTCCAAAACAAATTTCTAATGAAAGTTTTCTTATGCGCATAAGCTGGGATTGCTGCCTCGTTGACCTCGGATCCAGCATATGACTCCTAAATAGAGCCAAATACAGGTTCAAAATTTCTCTTAATTGTCTTATAGTTCATTGAATTCGAAAACTCTTTAGTTGGTGAACAAAGTATAACTATCTGTCATTAAAACCGTAAAGCCGCCAGACGCCATGAGAAGCTAAAAGAGGAGTATTATCTAACTTGATTTGACTGTTTGTTAACCAATAATCAGCACCCCATTCTTTATACAAACTGATTTCACAATCAGTAGAGTCACATTCTCTTAGGGCTAATGTCCTATGTGCCCATTCAATGAATTTGTCAGGATTCCCTTCAATAAGCATGCTGGCACCCTTGCCATCATAGATCACGCTTCTCCTACAGGCAGTTCTTAACTGTGCCGGAGCGATGAATCTGGCGGTTACAATTATATTATTATTAATATGTTCAAACATCAGATCAAGATCTTTATCTTCAAAAACTTCTTCTTTCTTCAGAGAGATACTATTAGGCAGGGTTGATCTGATAACATCATCGCCAATAAATGGCATACTTACAAATGGCTCATAACGGGCAATATAGAGAATTAGGATAAACAGGAGCAATAATCCTGCAGGAATTATTTTAAACCATTTATGCTCAAATTGTGAAATGAAGAATAGAATAATAGTAAAAATGAAAACAAACAAAGGGATCATTAAATATTTAATACCCCTTATTAACTGAAATGACATTTTAAGATCCATGCCAAGGCCATTTATGAATTTTTCAACAGGGACAACCAAGAAGGACATGAGGATAACTATCGTTAAAAAGCTTATATAGAAATTGGTCACCCTTCTTGAGTCAAATGGCATTTTCTTGTGAAGGAAGATTACCATAATTAAAGGGGCAGAAATAAAAAGTATCCATTTGGCCTGTTTGAATTTTTCAAGTGCCAGGAAAGGATCCCGAAATGAATCACCAATTCTAAGTGGCATCATATCATTAAAAAGTTGTGGATCACTAGCACTTTTTAAGGCAACATCAGTCAGATAGGTATAAAGAAATGGAGATAATCCAATGATCATTAAGATACCTAGCAAACATGATTGAGGTATGACTAATTTCCATCTTTTATTATTGCTAAATCTTTGATAAATAAGATCAGAAAACAACAGGGCACCACATACAGTAAAGCCACTTATGGGATGAAAATTTGATATTATGCCACATAGAAATGCTCCTACAAAGCGACCGTACTTTAGATGAATTGTTGGAAGAAATAATAAAAGTGAACTGGGTATCAAGGCAGTAAAAGCAGTCCTTGGCAAAGCTGTCCAAAGTGCACCTGCTCCCCAAAGTTCATAGCCAGGTAACCACAGGATTCCCCTAACTAATAATGCCATTATTAAAGCAAGAGGTAGATTTCTTCCTGCATACAAAAAAAACAGTGCCCAAAAAAATGTATAGAAAAGATTTATTAGAAAATTGAATTTATTCAGTCCTTCTATATAATTATCATCCGAGAAACGAGTCAAAAAACGAACAGCATGCACAAAAAACGGGGTATAATATTTCACATCATCAATATTATCTGCAAACAGGTCGCCTTGATATAGTTCAGGAAAGTCAAGCTTAATACATACTGGCAGAATATTCC
>CAYLYN010000128.1:12361-12616 GCA_964387565.1 uncultured Rikenellaceae bacterium
TTGGTCCGATGACAAATTATTCACAGTCGCCTCTCGACCATCCAGGTAAAAGCCGATAGCGAACGTAAAGCTTAATAGAGTTATGAATAAAAGTTGTCTTGTATTGTTGGAAGTCATTCTCTTATTTGAAACCTAATATTTGGTTGACTTTTGAAATGGATTATCAGAAACTATATCATATTGTATCACTGAAAGTAATAGTTGTACACCCAGAATTATTGACAATGTTGCAAGCATTACAGTTCCTGTAGGGGC
>CAYLYN010000129.1:0-12594 GCA_964387565.1 uncultured Rikenellaceae bacterium
GCTTGAGGGGCTGGTGCTCGCAAGGGTGTGCAAGTTCGAGTCTTGTCCTGGGCACCAAAAGCCAGACTGATCAGTCAGTCTGGCTTTTTTTATTGCCGATTTTCACCCGAGAGCTATCAGGATGCCAGGTGCTTTTATTCTGTTATGGAATCATAAATAGCCTGAAGTATCGAACCCCGTACACTAAGATCTGAAATACGGTTATTGTTTCTTGTAGGGAAGACCCTGTTTGAAAAAAAGACATATGAAATCTCCTTGTCGGGATCAACCCATACAAATGTGCCGGTATATCCTGAATGGCCAAAACTTGAAGGAGAGGCATCTTTTGCAGGATAAGCCCTTTCCGGAGGTAATTGTGAATTATTTAACATTGGTTTGTCAAATCCGAGGCCTCTTCTGTTATCATTTTCAGGGAACTGAACACTTGTATACTCTTTTAAAACATCATGTCCGATAAGTTGTTCTCCTCCATAGTTTCCCATTCTCCTGTAAAGCTCCATAAGCTTCATCAGATCATTTGAAGTTGCGAATAGCCCTGCATGTCCTGAGATGCCTCCAAGCATACCTGCCATTTCATCATGAACGGTTCCATGCAACTGCTGTTTGCGGAAAAGGGAATCATATTCTGTCGGAATTATTCTGCTCAGGGGATATTTAATGTAAGGATTAAATGTAAGATCGTTGGCACCTATCTTTCTGTAAATATTATCAGTTACAAATTCAACCCACTTCTGCCCGGTAATATTTTCAATGATTGCAGGTGTTATGATGAAAGTAAGGTCAGAATAATTATATTTCTTTTCACCGAGCTTGCTTTTTTTGATCTCGGTAAACATCTTCTTCCTGTAATTTTTATACAGGTATACATTATTAGCAACCTTAACCGGGTATTTGCTGCTGTAAGCAGGACTACATGTATGTCTTTTATAACTGCCATCCTCCCTGGTAGTATACCTGTAAAATGGAATAAACGGAGTCAGCCCTGCCTGGTGGGTAAAGATATCTCTCATAAGAAGATCTCCTTTGTTTGATTTTTTGAAGTAAGGAAGGTAGCTGCCCAGAGTATTGTCAGGAGAAAATTTGCCTTCAGTTTCCAGAAGCATGAAACCGGGAAGCGAAGACGATACTTTGCTTACAGATGCCAGATCAAACAGATCATCGTCCCTTACCGGAGTCCTGTCATCATAAGTCTGAAATCCGTATGCCTTATGAAAGATGATGATCCCTCTTCTGGCAACCATCACAACGCATCCTGGAAATGCCTGTGCCTCAAGTGCATTATTAACAATTGAGTCTATTTTATGATTGATTGTATAAGAGGATATTCCTGCATTCTCGGGAATTCCATATTGTAACCTCAGGTTTCCCGGGGTAATGATTCCGAATTCAGATTTCCATTTATTGTTTATTGTAACAGGAAGAGAACCTCTTGCACCAATACCTCCAAAGATGAGCTGACCTGATAGCTCTTCTGCGTCAGTATTCTCCTGATAGGCCAGGACAAGACCGTCTGCCCTCTCAAGGGATGGAATTTTTGCAATCCCGTAAGGATTTCCAAACCATGTCACTACTGTTTTCTGATTGTAAATCAATTTATCCAGAAAGCTGATCAGTCCCGCAGAAATACCGAATCCTCTCTGAGGCCTCTGATCGAGTCCGTAAACTCCAGCCATAACAATATCATATCCTGTGAGTTTCTTCAGAATGCTGTCAGTTTCTTCATTATCAGCAGGATTTATATTATAGTTATCTGCTTTAAGATATTTGCTGATCTGTACCTGGAAGGGAGTAATTGTTTTCCTGTTAATTGCCACTGTAGCAATCTTTATTTTATCAAGATTTTTTACCGGGAGAATATTCTGATTATTATTGAGCACCGTAAGTGAGTTGGAATAGAGGTCCCGGATAAGTGCTTTTGATGATGATGGTGATAAGTCTTTATCAATATTCTCAGTATTTATTTTTCTTTTTTCAGAGAGCCCTGTCCAGTATTTCAGAGCGATTATCTTACGACACTTAAGGGATAATTCTTCCGGTTTTATCTTTTTGGCATTTATGTAATTTTTAATTTCATTTATTGATGCCTCAACATTGATAACGAACTCAGCCACATCATTTCCGGCCTGAATAGCTCTTGCATCGGCTTCTCCGGGTTTGAAATATTTTGTTACGCCCTGCATGTTCATTGCATCTGTTATTATCAGTCCTTTAAAGCCAAGCTGTTTCTGAAGCAGTTCCTTTATAATTACCGGTGAAAGTGTGGATGGAAGTCCGGATGTTGTATCAAGCGACGGGAGGTTGAGATGAGCGGTCATAATTGCTCCTGCCCCTTCATTTATCAGTTTCCGGAAAGGATAGATTTCAATCTCCTCAAGCCTTGACTTTGGGTGTGAGATTTTCGGAAGATCTTCATGTGAATCGACATCTGTATCTCCATGTCCCGGAAAATGTTTGGCTGTTGCAAGTATGCCGTTATCCTGCATACCCTTCATATACATTATTGTTTTTGCGGCAACATTCTCCCTGTCTTCACCAAATGACCTGTAATTTATTACAGGATTTTCAGGATTATTATTAATATCAGCAACAGGTGCCAGGTTGACGTGCATCCCAAGCCTTCTGAACTGGGCTGCTACAGCTCTTCCAAACTCATATATAAGCGAATCGTTTTTAATTGCTCCAAGAGTCATCTGATACGGATACCTGTCTACATTGCTCAATCTCATTCCAATGCCCCATTCTGCATCCATTGCAATAAGCAGTGGTACCCTGGATATACTCTGATAATAACTGGTAAGTTCCGCCTGTTTTGCTGCAGTGCCCTGGAAGAATATAACTCCACCCACTCCATATTTTTTTATTGTCTCACTTATTTCAACTTCATGGGCAATATCTTTGTCCGACCAGGCAGCTATCCATATAAGTTGGGCAATCTGTTCATCGAGTGATAGTGTCTTCATAACGGAATCCACCCACGGATGATTCAGAAATTTCAGGAAAGGAGGGTCTTGTGTTTGTGCCCGGGCTTCCCTGAATGAAATCAAGGCAACTGTCAAAAATAAAAGCAATAGCAGATTCTTCCTTTGAGCCATAATTTGTCTTGTTTAAAAATTTTGTGGATCCAATGTCAAATGTAATAATAATTTTTTCCTGCCACTTCAGGCAGCCTGTTTCATGATAATTTCTTCCCGATAAAGAAATAAAAAATGACATACAGTACACATTAGTCAGTATTTATAAAAAGGCTTTCTTCTTATTGATAAATTATTACATTTGCCAATACACATAAATCCACTTAACAATAATTAAAATCCTTTTATGCAACAAATCAACGAATTTTTAATAACGCTCGATGGTTACATTGGAGGCCACCCCTGGTTCGTTATCCTTCTCCTTGGAACAGGTATTTTCTTTACAATTTATCTTAAATTCCCTCAGTTCAGATATTTCAGGCATGCTGTTGATGTCGTCAAAGGTAAATACGATCATCATCTTGATGTTGGTGATACATCTCATTTCCAGGCATTGGCCACAGCTCTCTCCGGTACGGTGGGCACTGGTAATATTGCCGGAGTGGCACTGGCTATCCATCTTGGCGGACCAGCCGCACTTTTCTGGATGCTGGTTACTGCCGCAATAGGGATGTGCACAAAAATGGTTGAGGTATCCATATCACACAAGTACAGAGATGTACTGCCGGACGGATCTGTTTCAGGCGGACCAATGTACTACATGAAAAAGAGGCTTAATATTAAAACCAGGAGCGGAAAAGTGATTAAAACAGGAGTTGTACTGGGTGCATTTTTTGCAGCAGCTACGGTCCTTTCTTCTTTTGGAACCGGGAGTCTGCCACAGATAAACAGCATTTCAAATTCAGTATTTGCAACATTCGGGATAAAGCATATTATTACCGGAGCAGTACTATCATTGTTACTGGCCCTTATCATAATAGGTGGAATAAAAAGAATTGCCAAAGTAACGGAAAAACTTGTCCCGGGTATGGCAATTTTCTATTTCATTGGTGCCATCTTTGTAATCTTCACAAATTATGAAAATATAATTCCATCAATCATTGCCCTCTTCTCGACAGTTTTTACCGGGTCTGCTGCCACCGGTGGATTTATGGGAGCATCAGTTGCCTTTGCGATCAACAGGGGTGTTAACAGGGGTTTATTCTCCAATGAGTCTGGCCAGGGTTCAGCTCCCATCGCACATTCTGCAGCAAGGGCACCGGAGCCAGTATCTGAGGGAATGGTTGCCATTCTTGAGCCTTTTATCGATACAATTATTATCTGTACTCTGACAGGGCTTGTAATACTTTCATCAGGAGTATGGACTGAAAAAATTGAAAACCAGTTCCAGAGTGCCGATATGATATTTCTTGACAGAAGCTACAACGAGAATATTCCTTCAGATAAGAAACTGCTGGTAAATTTTGTCAGAAATAATGGCCCTATGCCGTTATTTACAGGTGATCTTGAAATATCGGAAGGTGAATTAACTACTCCTGTAACCCTGATATGTTCACGCTCGGTAGCTGAAGATTTTAAGATATACGACGGTAAAGATCTTTTTACAGGAAAAATAAATGTTGTAAATGGAAAATGGCAGCCATCATCTCCTTCTGTAAATGCAGTCGGAAAGTCCCTGATACATAGTGCACAACTTACAACAGAAGCATTTCGGCGAAGCTTTCTGGGAGATTGGGGTAAATATATCGTTTCCATTGGGCTTTTACTGTTTGCATTTTCAACCGCCATATCATGGTCGTACTATGGCGACAGGGCCTTAACATATCTGATCGGGCCGAAGTACATAATATATTACAGACTGGTTTATGTCGGAGCATTCTTTATTGCTTCTTTTACTGATACAACAATAATCTGGTCTCTGTCATATATCACTATCGCACTGATGACGGTTCCAAATCTGATAGGTCTCTGGATCTTAAGAAAGGAGATTAAGTCAACAATTGCAGAATACTGGGTCACTTTCTCGGAAACCCATCCGGACGATAGAATGGCTAAGAAATATTTAAGCGATGGCAGGCTTTAAAAGATTCTGAATATTATTTTTATCTGCTATCTTCAAATACATTATATGGCAAAAAAATCAGCACGGTTAGTTTCCCTGGATATTTTCAGGGGATTAACCATTGCTTTTATGATTGTAGTAAATACTCCCGGTAGCTGGGATTATGTATATCCTCCGCTCAGGCATGCTGAGTGGCATGGATGTACTCCAACTGACCTGGTTTTTCCTTTTTTCCTCTTTATAGTTGGTGTATCCACATTTTATTCCCTCAAAAAATATGGTAATGAATTCAATACAGGATCAGTTATAAGAATTGTAAGACGCATGATCCTGATCTTCATGGTAGGACTATTCCTTGCAATATTTCCGAAATTTATAAGGGACTATTCAACTCTGAGGATAATGGGAGTACTGCAGAGGATTGCGATTGCATACGGTATTGGCGCAATAATATGCCTTACAGTAAAACGTGAATATTTATGGATAGTAGTTGCTGTAATATTACTGGGATACTGGGGATTACTCGCTTTTTTCGGCGGTGCAGATCCCTACAGCCTTGAATCAAACCTGGCCTCCAGGGTCGATCTGGCCTTGCTTGGAGCTGGTCATATCTACAAGGGATTCGGCGTTCCTTTTGAACCAGAAGGATTACTGAGCACCATACCAGCAATTGGGACTGTGATTATCGGATATTTCACAGGTGAAATGATAAGCAGAACTACAAAAGAATATACTACAGTTATAAGACTCATTCTTCTCGGATCAGCCTCTGCCGGTCTTGGTTATCTGTGGGGATTGTTTTTCCCGGTCAACAAGCCTCTCTGGACAAGCTCATACGTGCTTTATACGGCAGGACTTGCAATGATCCTGCTGGCTTTAATATATCTGGTCGCTGATGTCTTTAAACTGCAGAAATGGGGAACATTCTTTCTGGTTTTTGGGACGAATGCTATCTTTGCATATTCACTCGCCGGAATATGGACCAGGATTATGCTTAACGTCAGTATAGGGAGTGGAGAGGAGCGGTTAACTCTTTATTCATGGATTTATAAGAAGATTTTTGCTCCGCTTGCCGGACCCATGACGGGAAGTCTTTTGTTTGCAATATTCCAGGTATTATTAATATGGTTGGTTGTGTTAATACTTTACAGAAAGAAAATATTTATTAAGTTATGATAAGGATGCTGGATGCTGGACGTAAGGCTCAAGGCGCACGACGCACGACGCACGACGCAGGACGCACGGCGCACGGCGCACGGTTCACAGCGCAAGGAGTATGAAACTGAACCCTGAACCCTGAAACCTGAAACCTGAAACAAAGTTTGCAGATGGCAACCAGAAAAATAAAAAACCGGAAGTAGAATATCTTATATTTTGAAATAATAAAAATGAAACAGAAAAAAACAGATGCAGATAATTGATATAGTATCAGACGGTTATAAGAAGCATTTCGGAGCAAAGGATATTCAGATAGATGCGCTTCCACAATCAGGCTCCGACAGGAAGTACTTCAGAATATATGATGGAAAGAAAAGTATTATTGGTGCATATAATGCCAATCCCGAAGAGAATGCTGCTTTTACAGGATTTACATCCCATTTTCTGTCGAAAGGATTACCTGTTCCCGAAATTTATGGAATAATGTCTGATCAGTATATCTATTTCCTGAGGGATCTGGGTGATATCAATTTATATTCATGGCTGCAGGTGAACGGATTTAAATCAGAAGCAGAGGATCTGTACCGGAAAGTACTGGATGTACTGATCCTCTTTCAGATGGAGGGTATTAAAGGACTTGACCTTGAATTATGTTACCCGCATAAGAGTTTCGACAGGCAGTCGATGATGTGGGATATGAATTATTTCAAATATATGCTTCTCAAACTTCTTGCTGCACCATTTAATGAAAGGAGGCTTGAAAACGATTTTGATAAAATGTCTGATTTTCTTCTTGAGACCGGTCAGGATTATTTTTTGTATCGCGACTTCCAGTCGGCCAACGTAATGGTTGTTGACGGCGAGCCATGGTTCATCGATTACCAGGGAGGAAGAAAAGGGGCTCCGCAATATGATGTTGCTTCACTCTTATATGATGCCAAGGCACATGTTCCGGCTGAATCAAGAAAGAGGCTCCTCGATTACTATACAGAGAATTTCTGTACGATTTCGGGTGAAAACAAGGATGAATTCAGAGGCTACTATGCAGGTTTCAGCATGATCAGGCTTATGCAGGCATTGGGAGCTTTCGGTTTCAGAGGTTTATATGAAAAGAAACCAACTTTTACAGGGAGTATTGTGCCGGCAATTGAACTTCTGACAGATATTATCGATTCCGGCAGCCTGCCTATTGAACTGCCGGAATTATTTTCTGCAGTCAGGAACGTTCCATCGACTGAATTGTTCAAAAAACTCAAGGAGGGCAAAATTATCGCATAATTCCATTCACAGAAGTTCATAAGACAAGAAGACCAAAAGACAATGAAAGCAATGATCTTCGCTGCCGGTATGGGCAAACGGCTCGGCAAAATAACAGAAACAATTCCCAAGGCTCTTGTTGATGTTAATGGAAAAACCCTGCTTCATCGCGCTGTTGAGCGTTGCTCCTCATCCGGGTTCGATGATATAATTATTAATGTTCATCATTTTGCCGATATGGTGGAGGAGGAAATAAAGAAGCTTAAAAATAGTGGATTCAGGATTTCTGTTTCAGATGAACGCGACATGTTGCTTGAGAACGGAGGGGGGCTTCATAAAGCAAAATGGTTTTTCGACGATAAACCGTTCCTGCTTTACAATGTCGATATAGTTTCTGACCTTGATCTGAGGTCACTTTATAATCTGCACCTTGAAAAAAAAGGTCTCGCAACCCTGGCAGTAAGGCACAGGCCGGGTAAAAGATATATCCTGATTGATGAGGATTCATGTCTCAGGGGATGGAGAAATACTGAAACAGGAGAAGAGATATTGTCAGGAGTAAATTCATCTGCCGGATTGCATCAGATTGCCTTTTCGAGCATGCATATTGTTGAGCCTGAGATTTTCAACTATATGAAAGAGGGTGTCTATTCAATTATTGATCTTTATCTTGAACTTGCAGCGGCCCATTCTATATTTACTCTGACACACGATGAGGGCTACTGGGTTGATGTAGGAACTCCTGAGAGCCTGGAACGGGTAAGGAAGATACTTACTGACTGAAAAATCACAAAATTACCTGACGCCTGCCTTGCCCATCGAAACTTAAGAGAAGACGGGACGCTTATATCAGCATCATACTTTCCAGAATGTTCTTGTAAAAATCGCCATTATGGTTATCATTTCCACCCTTCCTACAATCATCAGAAGGCTAAGAATTAACTTGGTTAGTTCATGCATATGTGAATAATTGTGAAGGGGACCTACTGTGCCGAGTCCGGGACCTACATTGCCGAGTGATGCGGCTACTGCACTTGCAGAAGTGAGTACATCGGGACCTGTAAGAACAACAAGCAGAGTACCAGCCATAAAGATGAAGAGGTAAAGGATTAAAAATGAAAGGATTGAAAAATTTATCTTCTCACTCATAACTTTGCCATTGAACCTGATATTGGTAAGAGCATTGGGGTGATTGATCTTTACAAAAACATTTTTGATATTTTTGATGACAATGAGATGTCTTCCCATCTTAATGTTACCTGTGGTAGAGCCGGTACTTGCACCAGTAAATAACATTAGGAAGACCAGTATCAGAGCCGGTCCTGGCCATTGCAGATAATCTGTTGATGCGTAACCTGTTGTGGTAATCAGCGATATCACATTAAAATAACCATGCCTGATCGAATTTTCGAGAGGTGAAGTTGATTCAGCAAGAAGAATTGATGTAACCAGTCCTCCTGTGACTACAACTGTACCAATATAGAACCAGAACTCTTCATTCTGAACTATCTTCCTGAAATTAAGCTTTATAAGGTAGTAGTAAACAACCATGCTGACACCAGCAAGAAACATAAAGATCATTACTATATACTGACTGTAAGCTGAAAAAGCAGACATACCTATATTTCTGGTTGAGAATCCGCCTGTTGCAACTGTGCCGAATGAGTGGCAGATGCTTTCAAATAAGCTCATTTCTCCCATATTCAGAAAAATAATCTGAGTTATGGTAAGTCCGAGATATATAAACAAAATCCTGTATCCAATCGATTTTGTCTTGGGGTGTATCTTTTCTTTCAGGGATGATTCAAGGCTGAAGAGCTGATAACCAGTGACTTTTAGAGATGGTAATATGATTATTATCAAAAGAATAAAACCTAATCCTCCCAGCCAGTGCGTTAGGCTTCTCCAGAAATGGACAGAATAGGGAAGAACCTCTACATCACTGAAAATTGTTGCCCCGGTTGTGGTAAATCCTGAACTGGATTCAAAAAAGGCATCAATAAATGAGGGTATTGTGCCGCTCAGCATATATGGAAGCGATCCAAATGCCAGGAATAAAATCCATGAAAGAGCTACAACAAGGTATCCATCCCTGTTACTGAATTTTTTATAGTCTGCCTCACTGGTAACAAACCTGAAAAATGCTGCAAACAGAAAGGAGAATACCGCTGACCATATGAAAGGTTCAGGAGGCTCATGATATATCAGTGCTACCGGGATGCACGAAAGCACAGATACTGTTTCAATCAACAGAATTGTACTTAAGATCCTCAGAATCAGCAACGGATTTATCAGTTTCATAGAGATATTCAGGAGAATTAAGGATACAAATATAATCAGAATTAGTTACCGGTTTCTGCCGGCCAGTTATTGATTATTCTTTTGCATGACAGAGGAATTTCATTGATGGGTCATTTTTAAGTTTTATATTTGGGGCAGAATCGTTATTTTTTATAAACTTTTTTGTGTAAGACCCGGGTAAAATAAATTATAATAATATGGGAAAAGTATTGGTAATAGGAGCCGGAGGTGTTGGAACCGTAGTAGTTCACAAAATGGCAGCACTTCCTGATGTATTCAGTGAAATATTGCTTGCCAGCCGTACAAAATCAAAATGTGATGCCATTGCAGCAAAAATAGGAGGGAACCGGATTCAGACAGCCCAGGTTGATGCTGATAATGTAACTCAACTGGTTCAGCTTATAAAATCTTTTAATCCGGATATTGTTGTAAATGTTGCCCTGCCTTACCAGGATCTTCATATAATGGATGCCTGTCTTGAGACAGGAGTTTCTTATCTCGATACTGCCAATTATGAGCCCCTTGAAGAAGCCAGATTTGAATATAGCTGGCAATGGGCATATCAGGAGAGATTTAAGAATGCAGGACTTACGGCAATACTTGGCTGCGGATTTGATCCTGGTGTAACATCTGTATTTACCGCATATGCTGCCAAACATCATTTTGATGAGCTGCATTATCTTGACATAGTTGACTGTAATGCCGGTGATCATGGCAGACCATTTGCAACCAACTTCAACCCTGAGATAAATATCAGGGAAGTTACCCAGAAGGGCAAATACTGGGAGAATGGTCAGTGGGTATTGACCAAACCTCATGAAATACATAAACCGCTTAACTATCCTCACATCGGTCCCAGAGAATCTTATGTGATATATCACGAGGAACTGGAGTCACTTGTAAAGAATTTTCCAACACTGAAAAGAGCCAGGTTCTGGATGACATTCGGACAGGAGTATCTTACACATCTTCGTGTCATTCAAAATATAGGGATGGCGGGTATCGAACCCATTATGTTCGAAGGCAGGCAGATAATTCCGATACAATTTCTTAAGGCTGTTCTTCCTGATCCAGGTGAGCTTGGCGAGAACTATACGGGACAGACTTCAATAGGTTGCAGGATCAGAGGGATTAAGGATGGAAAGGAGAGAACATATTATGTTTACAATAATTGCAGCCATGAAGCGGCATATGCTGAAACAGGAACCCAGGGCGTAAGTTATACCACAGGAGTGCCTGCAGCAATAGGGGCAATGATGTACCTTAAAGGCATCTGGAAGAAGCCCGGTGTATTTAATGTTGAAGAATTTGATCCTGATCCTTTTATGGCAGAACTGAATAAGCTTGGACTTCCATGGGTTGAGCTGCACGATGTTGATCTGGAACTTTAACGGCACAAAGGCATAGAGCTGATGGCTTTTAGCAGGGAGTGTTTAATAAGTCAGAATCCGTTAACCGCAAAGGGTGCAAAGGGAAGACGTCAATCCCGATAGCTATCGGGACGCAAAGTGCTAAAATTATGTATTTTAACTTTGTGTTCTTAGCGATATCTTTGCGTTCTTTGCGGTTAAAAAGGACTTTTACAGCAGCCCCTTAAGGGTCGATTTAATTGGTTCCGGTTTCCGGGTAAATATATGTGAGTATGATTGATTACGGGAAAGTTCCATCTCCATGTTATGTTATTGACGAGGAAAGATTTCGCAATAACCTGGCATTGATAAAGAATGTTTCAGACAGATCAGGGGCAGAAATAATCCTGGCCTTCAAGGGATTTGCAATGTGGGGCGTATTTCCGATACTTAAGGAATATGTCTCAGGTGCAGCGGCCAGCTCAGCTGATGAGGCAAGGCTTTGCTATGATGAGATAGGAACACCTGCACATACATATTCACCTGTATTCAAGGAATCAGAATTTGATAAAGTAATGAAATTCAGTTCTCATGTTACTTTTAATTCTGTTCAGCAATACAATAAGTTTTCGAATATTTTACAAAATAATTCGAAGAAAATTTCTGCCGGACTTAGAATTAATCCGGAATACTCAGAGGTAAGTCATGGTATCTATAATCCATGCAGTCCGGGTTCACGACTTGGGGTTACTGCTGAAGCATTAGGTGATGATTTGCCTGAAGGTATTGAAGGTTTGCATTTTCATGTACTTTTTGAATCCGATTCACATACTCTTGAGAAAGTCCTTGATATTGTTGAGAGTAAATTTGGAAAATTTTTCCACAGGATTAAATGGATTAATATGGGAGGGGGGCATCTCATAACAGGAAAAGAGTATGACACTGACCACCTTATCAGGATATTGAAGAGATTCAGGGAGAAGACGGGACTTCATATCATCCTTGAACCAGGAAGTGCATTTGCCTGGGAAACCGGCGAATTAGTTGCTGTTGTGGAAGATATTGTTGAAAATCAGAATATTAAGACAGCTATTCTCGATGTTTCCTTTACTGCTCATATGCCTGACTGCCTGGAGATGCCTTACAAACCCAAAATTATGGGAGCTTCCGATCCGCTTGAGGGAAAACCAACTTACCGGCTGGGAGGAAATTCCTGTCTCTCAGGTGATGTAATGGGCGACTGGTCGTTTGACAGGGAACTCAGGCCCGGCGACAGGATAGTATTCCTTGATATGATACATTATACCATGGTAAAAACCACGACATTTAACGGAGTACATCATCCATCAATAGGTATCTGGACCAGGGAAAATACTTTTAAACTCATTCGTGAATTTGATTATTCAGATTACAGGAATCGACTCTCCTGATAAAAATGTACTCAACCTCAACCCAGCCTCCGCTATCCTTCGCAAGCTCAGGGATAGCTATGGCT
>CAYLYN010000130.1:0-12539 GCA_964387565.1 uncultured Rikenellaceae bacterium
ACCATGCTGCGGATGGTTATATTAGATGTCTGTTCCTGAACGCAATACCTGAGCCTGACTTCAGGTATTTTTCAAACTCAAATGCCTTGTATTTATCTGTGAAAGCAATATATGTATTGAGATGAACAGGTGTTTTATTGATAGTATAATGAACCTTATGACCGTTATGTTCATGGATTCTTCTTTCAATATCTGTTGTGCAGCCAACATATGGAGATCCATCAGAACATCTTAGAATATAGACGTACCACATATTTCTAGGTTTGATAGCGATAACGAGACAGAATGTGAAGATAAGAAATTCTGTGGACTTTGTCCACCGTGTTTCTGCACCAAAGTTTTAACGGAGGTGCAAGCCCGAAGTAGATTTAGCGATACAAAGTTCTCTGTAAAAAGAAAAAACCTCCTTCCATCGGCCGCCATAGGCTTGTCTACGGCGCAGCGCTAAAGCAGAAATTTAATCTGATTATTTGTGGACTGCGTCCACCGTAGCCCTGAGAAGCCGGAGAAGAGGGCGAAGCCCTACTTCGCCAAGGCTTCGTAGGGCGAAGGTGGAGCTGGCGGGAGTCGAACCCGCGTCCAAACACGGAAGCCATATGCTTTCTACATGCTTATTCCTGCTTGATTTTCGTGACCGGCCAGATGCAGAACAACCTAACCTGCCCTTAGTCCCGTAGAGTTTCGCCTGCAGGCAGGGACATCCAGCAGACTAGCCCCGGATTGATAGCGCCTCCGTTTCGGGTTGGATCAGGGCTTGACCGCCGGGAGACGTCTCGTCCCGACACCTGGTGCCGGGATAAAGCTTAAGTTACTTTATTCGCTTAAGCAGCAAGAGCGTAATTGTTTTCGCCTTTTATTGGTTTGCAGCACTGTTTAAGTGACGCGCTACCACACACTGCATGCTTACATACCACCACTCATGCTGTCAAAACCATGTCAGCCCCATGGGGTTATGAAATGCAAAGGTACAAAATAAAAGCGGTATTCGGTATTCGGTAATCAGTATTCAGTATTCAGTATTCGGTTTCCGGTCACCGGTCGCCGTCCCGATAGCTATCGGGAGCCGGTAGCCAACCTTCAAAAACATCATTTATCATATAATAGCTAGTCGAAATTTCTTACCTTCATATCATAGTTATTTCGGACTATATGACTACCAGATTAAAAATAGGGATACTGCGGGAGACAAAGAATCCCCCTGACAGAAGAGTACCCCTTACACCTCCTCAGATAACCTCCCTTGAGGAATCGTATCCTGATGTACAGTTCTTTGTTCAGCCAAGCGACATCCGCTGCTATTCAAATGAAGAATATGAGTATCTCGATATACCTATGAAAGAGGATCTTTCTGATTGTGACATATTGCTGGGCGTGAAGGAGGTTGATAAAAGGACATTGATCCCGGGTAAAACTTACCTGTTCTTTGCTCACGTTGCTAAGAAACAGATGCAGAACCAGGAAATGTTCAGGGCCATGGTTTTCAATAAACTGTCTCTGATCGATTTTGAACTGCTTACAACTGACCGAGGCCAGAGAGTTGTAGCCTTTGGACGTCATGCAGGAATAGTAGGGGCTTATAATGCATTAAGGGCAAGAGGCTTCATTACAAATAACTTCAGGCTGAAACCTGCTTACCAGTGCCACGATCTTGATGAGGTATGGGCCGGACTGAGAAAAATTCAACTGAAACGTGGTTTGAAAATACTTGTGACAGGAGAAGGACGTGTTGCAAACGGAGCTGTTGAGACACTCAACGTGGCCAATATAGTACAGGTAAAACCTGAAGACTTTCTTAAAAGGGAGTTTGATGTTCCGGTATTCTGCCAGACAGGCCCGCAGCATTATACAAGACACCATAGCGGCAAAGAGTTCAATTTCAGACATTTTGTACGTTTCCCTGCTGAGTATGAATCGGTATTTCTGCCTTACACCAGAGTTACTGATATCTTAATAGCCGGACATTACTGGGATCCCCGGTCCCCTCATTTCTTCTCAAGGGAAGATATGCAAAATCCTGACTTCAGAGTAAATATAATTTCTGATATCAGCTGCGATGTGCCTGGTCCTCTGCCTTCAACAATAAGAGTGACAACAATTTCCGATCCCTATTACGACTATAACCCTCATACAGGTCTGGAAGAGCCTGCCTTTTCACGATCTTCTAATGTTACTGTGATGTCAGTCGATAACCTGCCGGGAGAGCTGCCGCGTGATGCATCACAGGATTTTGGGAGAATGCTAATAAGCAACGTGTTACATGATATACTATTAGGCAGGGAAAGCCCGATGATAAAACGGGCCACTATACTCAAAGCCGGTGAACTTACGCCTAAATACACATATCTGGCAGATTATCTTAAGGGTTGATACGGCGCACGGCGCACGACGCACGGCGCACGACTCAAGGCTCAAGGCTCATGGCTCACGGCACAGGCTTTGCAAGCCATAGCTGGACAAAGGACAGCGAAGGCTTGGCTCATGGCTAACGATGCAGGTTACGATGGTGCCTGTAATAAAGCCACGGATTAGGCTTCACTGGATCCGCACCAGCACTGTTGAAATTTTCCTGTAACCCCTTGCCTTTTGTCTCTTGCCTTTTCATATAAAAAAGTATATTTACCCTTACTAATAACCTAAACTGTTAAACCTTAAATTATATGCGAAAAATCTTGATTCTGATCCTCTTTATTGTCACGGTTCAGGTAAGGGCACAACACGATAATGCCCCGGTAACAGGTGTGAGTGACAGGAGGATTATGGTCTATGGACTGCGTAATGCACGTGTTGTGGCAGATTTTCAGACCATTCTCGAAAATACCGATATACTGATCTCAGATGGACGGATTGAAGCTGTCGGTAAAAACCTTGTATTTCCAAAGGGAACAATTATTTACGATCTGACCGGGAAAACTGTCTATCCTGCGTTTATCGATGCTTATGCAGCAAATTATGGAATTAAACCACGGTCATCTGCTTCAGGTTCAAATCCTTATGCTGCATTCATGAACCCTTCTCAGGGCGGAAGGTCTTCATCACTTCCTGTTCCCGAACCAAGAGTAGCCGACTACTGGAATGACGGGATCAATGCATCATATGATATTTCCTCGGAGTTCATACCCGATCCTAAAGTGGCCGAAGAATACCGCAAGGCTGGTTTTGGTGCCGTTGTGGCATTCAAGTCCGAAGGGATTGCCCGTGGTACTTCTGCCCTGGTAACAACAGGTGACGGGAAGGCAAATAACCTGATATTGAAAAATAAAACCTCAGCTAATTATTCTCTTGCAAGGAGCAGGTCGGCTGACCTGTACCCGGCATCACAATTTGGAATTATTGCACTTCTGAGACAGGTAAATTATGATGCCCAGTGGTATAAACAGCTTCCAGAAGGTTATTTTCATGACGATGGACTTGAGGCTTTTTCAGCAAATCTCTCACTGCCACAGATTTTTGAGGTATCAAATAAGATTGAGATACTTAGAGCAGATAAACTGGGGAAAGAATTCGGAATAAAATATATCATTAAAGGTGGAGGGGATGAATATCAGACTTTACCGGATATTAAAAAAGCAGGAAATAACCTGATCATACCCGTAAACTACCCCGAAGCCCCTGATGTTAAAGATCCTTTTGATGCAGCTTCTGTTTCATACGCTACGCTGAAACACTACGAGCTTGCCCCCTTTAATCTTTCAAGAGTAGCAAAAGCTGGAGTTACATTTGCTATTACTTCCTCAGATCTTAAGCAGCGATCCTCATTCCTTACAAATCTCAGAAAATCAGTAAGCAATGGATTGTCTGAAAATGACGCTATTAAAGCACTTACCTACACACCTGCAAATATGATAGGTGCCTCCGGTCTGCTTGGAGCGGTAAAGAAGAATATGATTGCCAACCTTCTTGTAACATCCGGTAACATTTTCAGTGACGATTGCATAATTTATGAAACCTGGGTACAGGGCATACCGTACCGGATTGTCGACCTCAGGTTTAAAGACCTTCGAGGCATCTATAATCTGGCTGCTGATACAGCTCATTTTAAAATGGTCCTTTCCGGGAAAACAGATAAACCCTCGGTGAAGATTACCTTCGATTCAACTGAAATAAAGGGAGCTGCATTTACAGTTGAAAAAGACCTTGTGAGTGTCAGCTTCGACTATGCAGGTCAGAAATACCGGCTTACAGGATATATCAGTGGAAATAACCTGGAAGGTAAAGGTCAGCTTTCAGATGGCAAATGGATTAAATGGAATGCTGAATTCTCCGGAGCCTCTCCAGAGGCAGCAAAGGGGCGTAAAAGATCTGATGGCAAAGCTTCTGAACAGGGAAAGATTGTTTATCCGTTCACAGCATACGGAAATACGGATATACCAGGGCAGGAAGATATCCTTTTTAAAAATGCCACTGTATGGACAAATGAAAATGAAGGTAAACTCCTCAATACAGATGTCCTGGTACAAAAAGGGAAGATAGCAGCAATAGGGAAAAACATACATGCACCTTCGGGTGCCAGGATAATAGACGGAACCGGAATGCATCTTACTCCGGGGATTATAGATGAACATTCGCACATGGCTCTTGATGCTACAAATGAGATGGGCCAGGCAATAACTTCCGAGGTTCGTGCAGGTGATGTTGTTGATCCTGAAGACCAGACAATCTACAGGCAGCTTGCAGGAGGTGTAACTACTTCACATGTTTTGCACGGATCGGCTAATCCCATTGGCGGGCAGTCAGTTATAATCAAGAACAGGTGGGGACATAATGCCGACGAAATGAAATTAGACGGCCAGGTGGGTTTCCTTAAACATGCTCTTGGAGAGAATGTAAAACGTACCTCGAACCGTTATCCTAACACAAGAATGGGCGTCGAGCAGATTATAAGAGATGCCTACCAGAGAGCTGTTGATTATAATAAAGAGTGGAAAACATGGAAGGCAATGAAACCGGCTGACCGGGTAGGAAAAGTGCCTCCCAGGAGAGACCTGGAGCTGGATGCCATTGTTGACGTGCTGGAACAGAGAAGCTTCATTACCTGCCATACTTACCAGCAATCGGAAGGGACAATGATAATGAATCTTGCAAAAGACTTTGGGATTAAAGTAAATACTCTTATCCATTTCAATGAGGGATACAAGATAGCCGATCAGATTGCAGAGAACGGTGTTGCAGCATCTGTCTTCTCTGACTGGTGGGATTATAAATATGAGGTATACGAAGGAATTACTTACAATGCTGCTCTCCTTATGAAACAGGGTGTTCTGACCTGTCTTCATTCCGACGACGCCGAAATGGGGAGGAGGCTGAACCAGGAGGCTGGTAAAATCATGAAATATGGAGAGATAGGTGAAACAGATGCTTTGAAACTGATAACTCTTAATCCATCAAAAATACTCCATCTTGATGACAGGATTGGAAGTATCAGGGTGGGTAAGGATGCTGACCTTGTCCTATGGTCAGACTATCCGCTTTCAGTATATGCTCATGCAAACAAAACAATGGTTGATGGAACTATATATTTTGATGAGGACCTGGATACCAAACTGAAAGAGGAGATTGATAAGGAATGTAACAGAATAATTGCTGACATTCTTAAAGAATCTACGGCAGGCAGTTCAACAACCCCTAATTCTACAAGACGATGAAAAACTATTTATATATTACAATTCTGGGATTATTTGCCATTGTAAATAGTGCATTGGCGCAGAGTCCGGTAGTTGCCCCGGCACAGAAGAATACCGTTGTCCTTGCCGGTGGTACAATTCATACAGGGACCGGCAATGTAATTGACAATGGTACTGTAGTGTTTGACGCAGGTAAAATTACTTTCGTAGGAGAGAGTTCCGGATATAAAGCTGAACAATCAGGAGCTGAGGTGATTGATGTTTCAGGAAAACATGTTTATCCTGGACTTATATTCCCGGCTACAAGCATCGGACTTGTTGAAATAGGAAGCGGTGTTGATGTTGCCTCTGACAACAGGGAAATAGGAGATCTCAATCCCAATGTCAGGGCTATTGTTGCATATAATACTGATTCTCATGTCATTCCTGTTGTCAGATCAAATGGCATCCTGCTTGCCCAGATAATACCTGTAGGTTCTCTTCTCCCCGGTACATCCAGTGTAGTCCAGCTTGATGCCTGGAACTGGATGGATGCTGCATACAAAGCAGATAACGGAATCCAGCTTGTTTGGCCCAGGAAAACCTCAGGAGGAAGAAGAGGAGGAGGATACTTTATGTCCTCTCAGGACCAGGGATCTACATATGATAAGAATGTTGAGGCCCTTGAGGAGATATTTACAGATGCTGTCGCCTATGCTGCAGTTGATAAACCAAAAGATGCAAATCTGCGTCTCGAATCAATGAGAGGATTGTTCGATGGTTCAAAGATTCTATTTATAAGCACTTCTGAATCAAAAGGTATAATTGCAGCAATATCATTCGGGAAACGACATGGGGTGAAGAAAATGGTGCTTACAGGAGCTGATGAATCAGCATGGGAGGTAAGGGAATTTCTTAAGGAAAATAATATACCAGTTCTGCTCGATGACCCGCTGAGCCTTCCGAAATATGACTACAGCGATACTAAGATGCCGTTCAAACTGGCAGCTCTTTTTAAAAAGGAGGGAATACTTGTGGGGCTGACTTATTCAAAACAGGCTTATGGTAACCTCCCCTTCGCTGCAGGTGAGACTGCAGCCTATGGACTTACGAAAGAGGAGGCACTGCAGACTGTAACTCTGAATACTGCCAAGATACTTGGAATAGATGATAAAACGGGTTCGATAGAAACCGGTAAGGATGCCAATATTGTGGTATCAACAGGCGACATTCTTGATATGGCAACAAATAATATTGAATATGCATTTATTACCGGGAGGAACATAAGTCTGGATAATAAACATAAACAGCTCTACAGGCGTTTTCAGGCCAAATATGAGAATATGTCCAAATAGTTGAATAATAATATTATGAAGAAGTTATCATTCATTTATTTTATTGTTATCACAGCAGCAGTTTTATCAGGCTGTCTGAGAAAAAGCGATTTAGCGGAAAATCAATTGAAATTATGGTATGATCAGCCGGCATCTGTATGGGAGGAAGCACTACCGGTTGGAAATGGCAGAATCGGTGGAATGGTCTTCGGTGATCCGTTATTTGAAAGGATCCAGCTGAATGAAGAGAGTATTTGGGCAGGGAGTAAACTTAATAATAATAACCCCGATGCTCTTAAAAACCTTTCAGGATTGCAGAAAGCAATATTTGAAAATCGTTACAAAAAGGCTGTTGAAGTAGCAGAAAAGAGTTTTCTGGGAACACCACCCAGGATAAGATCTTACCAGCCTCTTGGTGACCTTTTTATCAGATACAATTGGAACGGTAAACCTGAAAACTACAGGAGAGAACTTGACCTCCGGACCGGTATCGCAACTACCTCATTTCTTGCAGATGGTAAGAACTATATACAGGAGGTTTTTGTGTCTGCCCCCGATAATGTGATGTCGATCCGCATCCGGTCTGTAGATAATGGAAAAGTGAATGCGTCATTCACTTTGAGGAGATCACAGGATGCTGAAACTATAGTCGTAAATGATAATAAGATCCTGCTCCGGGGCCAGATAATTGATATTGATGATCCTCTTGCAGGACCCGGTGGAGAACATATGAAATTTGCAGGGGAGATGAGGATAAATTCTGCAGATGGCAACATATCGGCGGGTATCGATTCAATTATGGTTACAGGTTCATCAGAAATTTTCATCAGGCTAACTGCGGCAACTGATTACAACATCGATAAGCTCGATTTTGACAGGTCGATCAATCCTGAATTGTTGTGCAGATCAATACTTGATGCTACTGATAAAAAATCATTCAGGGAGCTGACCGACAGTCATGTTGCAGAATACAGCAGGATGTTTGACAGGGTGAGCCTTAACCTGGGAGAGGATACACTGTCATCAATACCAACGGATGAAAGGCTTGCTGCCGTGAAGAACGGAAGCAGGGATGATGGCCTGATTGCATTATATTTCCAGTATGGAAGATACCTTCTTATGTGTTCATCAAGATACCCTGCCGTATTGCCGGCAAATCTGCAGGGTATCTGGAACAAGGATATGAAAGCAGCGTGGAATTCAGATTTTCATACCAATATAAATTTGCAGATGAATTACTGGCCGGCTGAAGTGTGCAACCTTACCGAGACTACTGAAGCACTGACCTCGTTCATGGAAAAACTTGTTGTTCCGGCAACAGTTACTGCAGATGAAATGTATGGAACTGATGGCTGGACTTTTCATCACCTTACCGATCCTTTTGGGCGAACAGGGGTGGCTGATGGTGTCTGGGGTATAACTCCTCTGAACGGACCCTGGATGACCTTTCCTCTTTATGAACATTTTCTTTTCACAAGAGATACTGCTTATCTGCGCAACACAGCTTACCCCTTGATGAAAGGTGCCACTGAATTTATTCTGGGATTTCTTGTTGAATCGCCTGAAGGATTCCTTGTTACAAATCCCTCACATTCTCCTGAAAACAGTTTCAGGGATCCCGCTACCGGAGATATATCACTTCTTACTTATGCTGCAACAATTGATATCGAAATTATTAATGCCATGTTTGACAATTGCGTGGAAGCGTCCTCAGTATTGGGGACAGACATTGACTTTGCAGCAAAGCTCAGGGAGGTACAGAAGAGACTGCCTCCTGTGAAGGTAAATTCAAAAGGGGTGATACAGGAATGGATCAATGATTATGACGAACCGGAACCGGGACACCGGCATATGTCCCACCTGCTGGGACTTTACCCGCTTGCGCAGTTTACTCCGGAAAAACCTGAGTTATTCAAAGCGGCAGAGGCAACCATTGAGCGCAGATTATCATTCGGTGGCGGTCAGACAGGATGGAGCAAGGCATGGATGGTTAGCTTTTTTGCCCGGCTTCAAAATGGTGACAAAGCGCTGGAGAATGTAATGGATCTTCTCAAAAAGTGCACTCTTCCTAATCTTTTTGATACACATCCTCCCTTCCAGATCGATGGTAATTTCGGTGGCACTGCCGGTATAGCCGAGATGCTTCTCCAGTCACATAATGGTGTCATCAGGCTGCTTCCTGCATTGCCTTCTCAGTGGAGTAAGGGAGAGGTAAAGGGTTTGCGTGCCAGGGGTGGATTTGAAATCGATATGAAATGGGAAAATGGAATCCTTCAGAATGTTAAGGTGTATTCAGAGAAAGGAGGCAGCAGCAAGTTAGTATACAAAGGTAGTGAGAAAGTCATTAATCTTGCGGCAGGAGAGAAGATTGAAATGAAATTTTAATCCCTGACTGGTGGCCGTCAATTTATAAATGTTTTAAGGTGGTTGTAAATAAAGTTTCCCCTCCTTTTGAAGGAGGGGTGCCCCTGACGTTTAAAGTCAGGGGCGGGGTGGTTGATTCATAGTTATCTTTTTAACTTTATTCTTATGAATAACAACAACCTTATCAGCAGAAAAGACCTTGTATGTTCAAGAGCTGCTTTCAGATATATTTCTGCTTCGGCTGAGGCAATATTTTTGGATAGAATTGCATTCCTGTATCCTGATTATATTTAAAGAGAGATATAGAAAATGAAACTAAAAGTAATGAATAGAAAGGATAAGAAAATCAACCACCCCGTCCCGACACAGCAGTGTCGGGACACCCCTCCTTCAAAAGGAGGGGAAACTTGTACCTTTCCTTCCTGTTACAATGCCTCGGCCAGGCTAACGACTATACCTGTAATCCCCCTGGGTGATTCAGCAATCAAAAGTCAAAAGATTATGAGTTTAATCAGGTACTGTACAATAGCAGGGCTGATGATAATAGCTTTCTCCTGTTCCTCAGAACGAAAAGAAAACCGGGAACTTGCAAAAAATATACTTTCTGATAATACTCTTGACACTGTTTATGTAAAAGCCGCAGAATTGTTAAAAAAAGGATTTACTGCAGGTGACGGTTATCCCCAGGTGTGGATACGAGATCTTAATACTTTTATCGAAACAGCCTGCGATGTGTATGATCCTTCGGTTATTAGAGAAAAGCTTCTTGTTTTTTTATCACTTCAGCAACCCGACAGCCAGATAGTCGACGGTTATGTGCTGAAAGGCCATGTTACATGGTTTGATCCCAATATTTATACCTCCCCGAATGATACTCTTCATGTAGGATTCAAGAATACTGTCGAAACAGACCAGGAAACATCCCTGATACAGGCCATAGGAAAGTATATACACAAGACAGGTGATAGATCAATTCTGAATGAGAAAATAGCAGGTTTAACTGTAAGAGAACGTTTGATAATGGCGACAGGTTACCTGATGAAGCACCGAAATTCGGAGAGATACGGACTGCTAACAGGAGCCACAACCCAGGACTGGGGTGATGTTCAGGTTGAAGGTGGTGCGGTTGTGGATATCGATGATAAAACTCATTGGGCAATTGATATTTATGACAATGCAATGTTTGTGATTTCGCTTGGATATATGGCGGATTTTGCTGACAATCTGCCGGCAAAACAGAGATGGGAAGATATGAAAGTTGATGTTAAAATGAGTATCAGGGAGCATTTGTGGGATAAAGAAAACAACAAATTCATACCTCATATTTACCTTGACGGATCCCCATTTCCGGACGATTTCAATGAAAATGCAATACATTTTCATGGGGGTACAGCGGTAGCGATCGAGGCCGGGATTCTGACAAAGGAAGAGATACTGACCGTTTACAGGCAGATGGTTGAAAATGTCAGGTTATCGGGAGCTCCAACCATAGGACTTACAGTATATCCTCCATATCCCGATGGTATTATCAAAGATTCCCAGACCTGCAAACCTTATATTTATCAGAATGGTGGCGACTGGACCTGGTTTGGCGGAAGGATGATACAGCAACTAATTGAAAACGGTTATATAAAAGAGGCTTACGAATCAATACGGCCTATGCTTGACAGGGTAATTGCTAACGGAAAGTTTTATGAATGGTATGGCATTGACGGAGAACCCCGGGGATCGGGTGATTTCAGGGGAGAGGCTGGTGTGCTGGCAAAGGATATTGTGTTGTTACGAAGCTGGGCAGAGAATATTTAAGGCATAATTTCTTAATTTTGCACCTTTACAGGATGATTCGATGAAGATAATCATTGTTGGTACAGCATATCCCTATCGTGGTGGCCTGGCTGCTTATAATGAACGACTTGCAAGGGAGTTTGTTGACGAAGGAAAAAATGTAACAATTGTTACTTTTTCGCTGCAGTATCCCTCTTTCCTTTTCCCCGGAAAGTCTCAGTATCTTGACAGTCCGGCTCCTGAAGACCTGGATATCAGGAGAGAAGTTAACTCTGTAAATCCTCTTAACTGGATAAGTACCGGCAGGCGTATCAAAAAACAAAATCCAGACATCCTCATATTTAAATACTGGCTCCCGTTCATGGCTCCATGCTTTGGGACAATAGCCAGGATAGTAAGAAAAAACAGGCATACAAAAGTCATCACTGTCTTCGACAATGTAGTCCCTCACGAAAGACGCCCGGGAGATAAATCACTAACAAAATATTACACATCTGCAATTGACGGGGCAATAGCCATGTCGGCTTCAGTTCTCAATGATCTGTCAGAATTCAGGAATGATATTCCGGTGAGGTTGAATCCACATCCCTTATTTGATAATTTCGGACCACCTGTTGACAGGGATAAGGCACTCGGACAGCTGGGTCTGGATCCATCTTTTTCGTATATCCTCTTTTTTGGTTTTATTAGAAAATACAAGGGACTGGACCTTCTGATAGAGGCTTTTTCGAATGAACAGCTTCGTGGTATGAACTTAAAACTTATTGTTGCAGGCGAGTTTTATGAAGATGACTCACCATACAGGGAACTTGTTGATAATTTAAATCTTGGAGAGGAGATAATCTTTTTTGACAGGTTCATTAATGATAATGAGGTGGCAGCCTTCTTCAGTGTTGCCGATCTGGTAGTACAGCCATACCGGAGTGCCACTCAGAGTGGTGTTACACAAATAGCCTACCATTATGGAAAACCTATGCTTGTGACCGATGTCGGCGGGCTTAGGGAAATTGTCCCTGACCACAGATGCGGGTATGTGGTAAATCCTGATAATGAATCGATATCTTTGGCTATTTCAGATTTTTTTATCAATAAAAGGAAAGAAGAATACACTGCAAATGTAATGGCAGAAAGAGAAAAATATTCCTGGGCAAAAATGACTGCCTCCATAATAGAGGTTTATACTAAATGCAGTAACCATGATAATAAGAAGTAAAGCTCCACTACGTCTTGGCCTCGGAGGAGGAGGTACTGATGTGTCTCCGTATTCTGAATTGTACGGAGGAGCTGTGCTTAACGCAACAATCGACCAGTATGCATATTGTACTATTGAGGAGACAGATAATGATACAATAATATTGCAGGCCAATGACCTGGGGCAGAGGGTGAAGTACAGATCGATGACAAACCTTCCGGTTGACGGAAACCTCGATCTTCATAAAGGAGTGTATAACAGGAT
>CAYLYN010000131.1:0-12492 GCA_964387565.1 uncultured Rikenellaceae bacterium
CCATGAATTGAATTGTTCAAGATTTATCCTGTAGCTTCTGAAGATCGAAACCGGATTTGTAACAAAATAACCAATCTCGTTCTCGTTATTTATTTCATCAGCTGAATTCATATATCCAAGGTCATTCAGCTCAATTCCGGGCGAAAGCCAGGTAACACCGGTTGAATATCTCCAGTGTCCGCCTGATCCTTTTCCTATCCTGAGTTTCCCCCCATATCCTCCAAGTGCAGTACTTGTTGTATCGTAATTCAGATAGTCAGCCCCCGGTCGCTGGTAATACCGGGCCGAAGACTCCTGCAATCTCTTTATTGACTCATTAGAGCCATTAAGGTAACTGCCAGTCAGACGGGCATCGAGAAAAAACTCCTTCTCGTTCCACTGATGCATCAGATCAATACCTCCTGTAAAGGCATTATTTGTAAGAAAATCAAGTTGCTCCTCTTCAATTTTCCTGTTTACTGAAGTAACGATTCCACCTATTGTCGTATTGGCACCATTATATCCTTTCTGTATTCTGGCAACTGTATAATTTGTCAATGGTTCTACCTTGGTATGGCTTTTATTTCCTTCACTGTCGATCACGGTAGCAAACTCATTGGCAGTTATACTTTGTATGAGCCCGACTGATAACTCATCGGATGTGGTACCGCTGAGTTTAAAGGCACTTAAGATTTTTGTCATTTCAGGAGCATCCACAAACGAGTTTTCTGCATTTTCAAATTTGTAGGAGGGAGAATGTCCAATTCTTCTGGAATAGAACAGACTCTGATTATCAAACTCATAATTGAATATTGAACGGCCTTCAAGAAAAAATGGCCTCTTTTCCTCATAAAATGTCTCAAAGGCAGTCAGGTTCATAACAGAAGGATCAGATTCCACCTGACCGAAATCGGGATTGACAGTCATATCTACAGTGAAGTTACTGGATATCCCTATTTTGGCATCCAGCCCGGCATTACCTGTCCAGTTTCTTCCGGTCCCGGTAAAAGGATTTCCGGCTTCTTTCCGCATGGTCTCAAGTCCCCCGAGTACATAAGGCATAATCTCCAGCCTCTGCGATTTTTTAAGTCCCTTAATTCCTCTCAGTTCTCCATAATTATAAAGCACGCCAGGTCCTGTCCTTGTCTGATATTCCCAGTCACTTTCCTCCTGATATCGGTTTATCCACCTCCAGATATGAAGACCCCATACCTGTTCATCCTCTTTGCTGTATCTTAGCTGGCTCAGCGGAATTTCAAACTCAGCAACCCAGGCTGAATCTTCCAGACCAGATTTTCCTTTCCATACTGCGTTCCAGTTGAGGTCTATTTTTTCGGGATTTGACAGGATAAGATCCATTTTTTGTCCCCACGATGAAAGGTTGAATTCAAAGCCTGTTTTACGGTCGTGATAACTGTCGAAGTTGATCCCTGCCATATCACCACTGAATTCATCCCTTAATCCTGAGTATCGGTGCATCTTCTCAGGCTCACCATCAAACGACCTGATAGCGGCATATATATATTTATCATCGTACTGAATATTGAACTCAGTGGGCCAGGTTGGTTCTGCTCCTTCATCCGGAATGAACTGGTGAAAATCACCTGCCCATGTACCTGTTTTCCAGCACTCATCATCAAGCTTACCATCAATGACAGGTCTGGCAGTAGTCAGCCTTTTTGTAATATATACAGGTTGTTTCTTGTTATGGGCAGCCCTTAGAGTATCCTGCAAATCATTATTAACAGGGAATGAAAACAGATCTGTTTCTGAACCAGAAATGAAAAGAACAGCAGCAATAAATATTATCCTTACCCGGATTAAAGAGAACTTCATCAGTATAAATTAACTTTTGCCCAAATTTAGAAGATTAGGTTTCAATTATAAATCACAAAAAAGTTAATAAATGTGAATTTCCCGGTAAAATAAAAATGAATGATTATTGTGAATATTCTCAGGGAAGCTCTCTTTCAGATGCATTCTGAATCCCTTTTGCGACTTCCGGTATAATACCCATTCTAACATAAACTGGCCTTACTATTTGCCTGAGTTCAGGAAGTTTGCTGAAAAAAACAAAGGCGCCGGCAATAGAGATAATGCCTCCGGTCATCATTGTAAAAGGAGTTCCTATCTTATTTGCGAGCCAGCCTGCCAGCAAGCTTCCGAAAGGAGCTGTTCCCAGGACAGCCATTGTATAAAAGCTCATTACCCTGCCTCTCTTGTCATCATCAGTTATTGTCTGTAAAATGGTATTGCTTGAGGCAGCCTGCAGCATCAGTCCCATTCCAATAAAAATCATAATTATAAGCGATAGAGTGAAGATCCTGGAAAAAGAAAGCATTACTATCCCCGTACCGAAAAGTAAAACTGCTGATGGAATTATCCGGCCCAGTTTAATGACTGTTTCGCGTGAAGCGAGGAACAAAGCGCCTGCTAAAGCTCCCATGCCTGCTGCTCCCATCAGAAATCCATAGGTATGGGAGTCTCCTCCCAGTATCTCTTTGGCAAATACAGGCATCAGGGTTGAATAAAACATAACCATTACATTCACCAGTGCAAGCAGAAGGATGATATGCCTTATTGGTAAAAACCCGAAGACATAAGCAAATCCTTCCCGAAATTCTTTCCCGATATCTGATTTTTCCCGGACTTTTTCCTTTTTCTTTACTTTCATCAAAAGGAGTGAGATGATAACAAACATAAAACTGATTCCGTTGATCAGGAAGCATATTCCCTCTCCCGCAGCTGCCAGCAATATGCCGGCAATAGAAGGGCCGACAAGTCTCGCTCCATTGAACATAAGTGAGTTCAGGGCAATGGCATTTCCCAGGTCCTCTTTTTTCTCCACCATCTCCACAACAAAGGAATGTCGTGCCGGTATCTCAAAGGCACTGATACAACCTATTAAAAAACTAAGTAATATAATCTGCCAGATCAGAATATTATCTGTCAGCACCAGCCAGGCCAGAAGAAAGGCATGCACCATTGAAAGCACCTGGGCCCAGATAAGAACATTGTACCTGTTCCATCTGTCAGTAATAACACCGGCAAAGGGTGAAAGGAACAGGGATGGTATCTGGCCGGCAAATCCCGAAATACCAAGAAGCATAGCTGAGCCTGTCATCCTGTAAATAAGCCAGGGGATAGCTATCCTCTGCATCCATGTGCCAATAAGAGAAAGGCTCTGCCCATAAAAAAAAAGCCTGTAGTTTCTGTACTTAAGCGAACGAAATATCACTTTGAACCTGATCGTGAGCTTTACCCTCTCTGACACCTTTTATCTGGTATAAATGTTCAGATGCTAAAAGTAATTGCTTTTATTTAATAACTCCTGAAAAAAATAAGACGGTTATTATGATAATTGTCAAGGAAGAGACTCCGACAGGGAACCATACCGGTGCAATCCATGGCACCGGTATAAGAAAAAGAACATCAATAGTGGTCAGTTTAGGCGGCCATTTTATGAGTATATATAATGACAGATAGTAGAACAGGTCCCAGAAAGCAAAAGTCCATAGAAAGAAAATTATCCACTCAATCCATCCTGAGCCTGAAAGCAGAGCAATTGCGATCAGCATGATTATTGTTGCCGCTTCACGTGTCATTTCAATTGTCAGATATCGTGCAGGTATCTTTTCCACAGCCTGCTTGTTTCCATCTGAGTCAAGCATCCCTAAGGCTTTCCTGAGGTAAACAACGACAACTCCTTCAAAGTGAGCCATTGCAAGACCAAAGACTGCAAGAAGTAATAGTTTTGTTCCCATAGCTATAACGATTTGTTAATACACTATTAAAACACAACAAATTCATTTCATGATCTCACCTAAATAATTCAAGCAGATAGGGTGTGAAAATTATTGCTCCTGTCACTGCTGCAGCTATAGCAGAGATCAAGACTGCAGCTGCGGCGATGTCTTTCACTTTCCTGATCCTTTCATCCTCATCAGGCTTAATTGCATCTGCCAGGTGTTCGATTGACGAGTTTAAGCACTCACTTATAAGCACCAGTGCAGAAACAATAATTATTATCAGCCACTCATATTCTGATATCTTCAATGAAATACCTGCTGCAATAACCAATAATAATATTGTGATATGAATCCTGAAATTATGTTCATATTTCAGAACATCCAAAATGCCCCTGAATGCAAACCTGAATGACCTGAAGCGGTCAGTGAGACTGAAATTATTCTCCTTCTTCATGAATGAACAGATTATGATCACTCCTTTGTGAACTTCTTCCTGAAATCTTTCAGCTTTGCAATATCAAAACCTGCTGATGCAAGATATCTGTCTATACCTCCATAATGATTTTCTATCCTGTCAATAACTGAATCAATATTTCTCTGTTTTACGGTAACGACCCTAAGCATTCTTTTTGCAGGGAAAAATCCGAAACTGATTATCTTCCTTATAATCAGAAGCTTCCTGAAATATGGCAGCAGTTCGTCATTTGATTTAAGGAAGTCCTCCAGGATATATTTGCGATCAACTCCAAGTGCCAGTAACAAAAGAGCCGTAATAATTCCTGTCCTGTCCTTACCTGCCTGGCAATGAATAAGTACAGGGGATCCCTCTCCTGATGTCAGTAGCTCAATTATTTCAGCGAGTACAGGTGCTGCAGCATCAAGCATATCGAGATAGAGCTGATTGGATATATCAGCAAGTATTTCATCTGAATCCTTTTTATACAGGTATGGTTTAAGCCTTTCAGCTGTTATTTTCCTGAAATCAAGGGGAAGCGACAGAGTGGCTACGTTGTCTATTGTCCTTCTGAACCTCTTAACCTCCCCTGAAGCTCTCAGATCGATAATAGTCCTTATTTTGAGCTCGTGTAACCTTGTAATTCCCTCTTTATTAATATTATCAACGGTGGCTGATCTGTATATTTTGCCTTCACGAACCCATCCTGATCCGTTTAAAGGTATACCTCCAATATCCCTGAAATTCCTTACTGATTTAATATTCATATCAACATATCCTCCTGAATTCCATACCCAGCAATAATGCCAGCTTTTCAATTGCAGAAGCCCTGTGACCAGTACCAATTGCACAATGATGCGATGGTCCTGCTTTTGACCAGTTGTCAATAAAATCACGTGCTGGTACACTGAACTTATAGCGGCTGTTTGTATTCCCGATCTGTAAGGTAGGACCCTCAACTGATTCACCCTGTGCTGTAAGAAGAGTTACTTTCCCGTACCCACTCTCACAAACTGACAATATTGTAACAGGTCCGTTTTTAACCTTCATCTGTATTGATAATCCCTTACCTGGTTTCCCATGAAATACCGGAAGCGGTACAAGACCCACTTTTCCGTCTGCAATCCTGAAATGTGCCGGACCATCATGCCCCATTAGAACAATATCATCATTGAAATCAAGTCCGTAAAATTCAGAAAATGAACCGCCTGCTCCAAAGGCATCCATTATTTTCATGGCAAGCACATTTTTTATCTCACATTCTCCCGCAACAGGGATATTCATTCCGGTTAAAAGAGTCATACCCGGAATAACTGTTGTGACTATTTTTTCATAAGCTTTATCTCCTGCTCCTTCGTAATAATATGCCAGGGCACCAAGTCTTAACTTAGCGGCCAGTCGGTCAAGTGCCACTGATGTAAGTGCAGCATCTTCCATATCTTCCCCTGAACACTCTCCTGAAACATCGAACCATTCTGAAAACTGTCTGATTTTAGACTGAACATCGTCTTGTGAAACATTGTCCCTCAGGCTCTTAAGCAATCCAAATTCAATAAGCTCAAAATGCGATCCAAACGAAGCAGCCAGTTTTGTTACATCACTGTAAACATCTAACATTCCGTTATAATAATGTCCCATTACTCCTACCCTGCAATTGCTTATCTCATTTTTAACAAGAGAGGCATCTGTCCAGTCTGTTATCTCCTTCCATACGTATTCTTCATCCAGATATCCTGTAATCAGATGGTATTTGATGCCGGCCCTGTTGAAGACACTGGCAAGTTCGGGAGTAACGCAGCTCTGGCAGAAAGAGAGCCATTCACCTGTCATTTTACCCCTGTCGCCCAGGGAGTTGAAAGTTTTATAATCAATAGCCTTTTCAGGCTGAAGATTAAGAACAACAATCGGACAGGATATCCTTTGAATGAGCGGGAGAACAGTATGTGAAAGTGCATAAGTGGATATATTGAGGAAGATAATATCGACACTGTTTTTATTAAACAGCTCTGCAGCTGACACAGCTTTATCAACACTATCGACCATTCCGGCATTAATCACCCCGACACCCGATATTTCAAGCCTTTTTAAGATCCTGTCCTGAATTGTGATCAGCTTTCCGAGCAATCCATCGAACTGGTCCCAATATGTATCGAGACCTATACCGAACAAGCCTGCTTTTATTTTTTTTACCATGACTATTTTTTTACCTCCCAGCCAAAATCGATGTACTTCCAGCTTAAATCATCTTTTCTGGCAGTCAACAGCAGATATCCCTCTTCGATCCCGTTGGTGGGTCCATTCCACCAGCCTGAGGAGACTGCTCCCCCTGTTATGAAATGTATTCCGTCAATGAAGATATCCTCAAGTGAATGCAGGTGTCCCTGCAGCACAAGCTT
This sequence comes from uncultured Rikenellaceae bacterium, assembly GCA_964387565.1. Lineage (GTDB taxonomy): Bacteria > Bacteroidota > Bacteroidia > Bacteroidales > VadinHA17 > LD21. The sequence continues at coordinate 6,579 of CAYLYN010000131.1, forward strand.
CAGGTTATAACCTTTAAACAGATCAAGCACTTCCTTCCCGTTATAAATCACTGTTGAAGAGTCATTTGGGACCGTTGTTCCAACATACTTCTGTGTATTTGCGGTAATGAATGGTATATGAGTACTAAGAACAAGAGGAGTATTCTTGTCAGTTGTACTGAGCTCTTTCTTGATCCATTCAATCTGGGCATCATCTATCTTTCCTATATACCTGTTCTTATGGGTATCCTCTATTGAGTTCAGGATCATGAATTTCCACCCTTTATGTGTGAAAGACTGGTATGAATCTCCAATCCTTTTTTCAAACATCTTTTCTCCGTATTCAGGATCTTGAGGATCAGCTCCGCTGGCTGAGAAGATGCCATAGATCTCATGATTTCCCATAGTATTGAAGACCGGCATATTAAAGTCTTTAACTGTTTCATTATAAAGCCTATAGAGTGAATCAGCCAGCGAGTATCTTTGTGCCAGGGCATCCATAATAAGATCACCTCCCATAATTACAAAATCGGGATTGAGTTTATTGACACTATTAATTGCCTGTTTAAACCCGGGAACCGCATTTCTTTCATAGGTCAGATGAACATCTGTCATAAAGGCAAATGTGAATGATTCATCTTTATCTTTTTGCCCGCATGATTGCAATAGAAATATTACCGTTACAAGGAAAATATTTAACAGAATAAATAATTTTTTCATATCTTACTGATTATATGTTACTGATTCAAAAATAATAAGAATCCCGGCCAAATGCGCATAAATTAATTAAAATCAAAATATTTCTTAATTTCGTAGAAAGGCTGGCACTTCATCATGATTAAAACACTTCTATTAGTTGGTACCGGAGGTTTTCTAGGAAGTATTTCAAGGTATCTGGTATCAAAGTTCATGCAGAGCTGTTGCACATCTGCATTTCCTTATGGAACTTTTGTTGTAAATATTGCAGGCTGTCTGCTTATTGGTTTCATCTTCGGCATCTCTGAAAGGAGTTCCATCCTCACTGCAGGATGGAAGCTGTTCCTGGCTGTCGGATTCTGCGGAGGATTTACTACATTTTCAACATTTGCCAATGAAAACATTGCACTGCTGAGAGACGGGGAATTCTTTTTTTTCTTCCTGTATACAGGATTAAGTGTATTCCTTGGCATAGCGGCTACTTTTCTGGGCGTTTTAATGACACGGATACTCTGATAAAATCAAAATTATATTCTGATGAAACCAGGGGAAAAGGCAAAAAGGTTAAGGATCTATATCAGTTCAACCGACAAGATTGAGCACAGACCTCTTTACGAGGTTATAGTTTATTCAGCGAGGGAAAGAGGTATTGCAGGAGCTACAGTACTTAAAGGCATTATGGGCTACGGATCGAGCAGTGAGATCTATACAAATAAGCTCTGGGAAATAACCGAGAAAGTCCCGCTTATGGTTGATATTGTAGATGAGGCAGACAAGATCGATGCATTTTTAGAATATTTAAATCCTCTGTTCGAAAAATGCGGGAAAGGACATATCATCACAGTTGATGAGACTGTTGTTATAGTTCATAAGACAGGGATGAAGAAATGAGGGGGAGTCCCGCTAGCTATCGGGAGGGAGAGAGGGAGAAATTTAATAATCTGAAAATTCTTAAATTATGAATTCAAAGGAAAGGGTTTTAAGAGCACTGAGGAAAAGCGAAGGTAATCCTGACAGGGTACCTATCCAGTTTGATCTCTGCAGACAGCATATTGAAGCTTTCGGGAAAAAACTCGGAATTGAACCCGATTATGCGCTTTCATATTACGAGGATCTGACATACAGGATTTCCGCGAATGAGATCAGGACGAAAATGGGAAGCGATGTTGTGGTTGTCGGGGGCACAGTTCCAAGTGGTTATAAGCCTGTAGCTGTATCGGGCGATGTGACCATGAATGAGTTCGGAATGCATATGAAGCCAACTCCTCTTTACGTTGAAGTTATTAAATGTCCGCTTGAAAATGCATCAACCATGTGTGAAATAGAACAGTACAGGTTCCCGGATGCTTATGCAAACGGAAGATTCGACAAAGCAAGGAGGGATATTGCCAGGTTTGGAAAAGAGTATTTTGTGATTGGTGATGTAGAGATCTCCCTTTTTGAAATGGCATGGCATCTCGCAGGCCTGGAAAAATACCTGGTTGCTATGATGCATGATGCATCATGGGTGGAAGCATTAAATGACAGGGTTGAACAATGGAGCACAGGTCTTGCTGTTCAGCTTGTAAAGGCAGGTGTTGATGCCATATGGCTCGGCGAAGACCTGGGAAGCCAGACCTCGACTCTGATCTCACCTGAAGACTGGAGAAACAGGTTTAAACCACGACATAAAAGGATGATAGAGGAGTTGAAAAAAGAGAATCCTGATATTATAGTAATTATGCACTCTGACGGGGCTGTTGCTCCATTGATTGATGACTTCATTGAACTTGGAATTGATGTCTACAACCCTGTTCAGCCTAATGTAGAAGGTTCCGATCCACAGGAGCTAAAAGACAAATATGGTGACAGGATATGTTTCTTCGGGGGCATCGATCAACAGCAATTATTACCATCTGGAGATATACCTGCCATCAGGCAGGAGATTGAAAAAAGGATAAGGATTCTCGGGAAAAACAGGGGTTACCTGCTGGCACCGGCACACATAATTCAGGCAGATGTATCAGAAGAGACTATTGAGGAAATGATAAAAGCTGCAATTGAGTCAGGCAGTTACTCATAGAAAGCAAAATATCCTGGTCAGACTCCTGCGAAATTTGGAAGGAATTACCATAATATCAGGCAGATGCCTGAAAACCTAATTCTGGATTTCATTTTAATACCTCATCGGCAATCATTGCTGCATCCGCTACATATTTCTCGCAATTAATCTTAAAAAGATCCCTCTCCACTATTTTCTCATGATCGCCCGGATCATTCATATCCAGCCCCTCAAGCAGATCCCTGCAGTTTACAGATCCGTTCCTTTCCTTAAACTTCTGAAGAAAATCACGTGTCCTGTTATAGGTATCCTCTTTCTTCTCATCAGGATCATTCATTGCCTTACCATGTTTTAAACCTACTGCCATCAGGGCTCCTGTTACAGCGCCACAGATATACTGCTGCCTGCCCATTCCACCACCGAAAGCACATCCTATCTTCAGGCATTCATCCTCTGATAAGCCATAGTCTTGTCCGAAGGTAGCAAAAACTGCCTGTGAACAATTGAACTTGCTCCTGAAATAATCCAAAGCTTTTTCTGATTTATTCATATTTATAGAATATAACAAATTGTTGCCAATCACCTTATCTTCCTCTTCAGTTCCGTTTCATAGAATTTATAGAACTCATCCCTTATGTCATTTCTGATCCTGTAGAATTCGTTGATCACCTCTGTATAGTTACCCTTTGTCTCTGATGGATCTTCAAAACCCATATGGAGCCTGTTCCTGACTTTCCCCGGAAACACAGGACATACTTCATTTGCATGATCACATACAGTAATCACATAATCCCACTCTTCATTGAGATACTGATCAACTTTGGCAGGTTTATGGTGACTGATATCAACTCCGGCTTTCCTCATTACATCCACAGCCATTGCATTTACTTTCGGGGCCGGATTTGTTCCTGCAGAGAAAACTTTCAGCCTTTTATCAAACGATTGCAGAAATCCATGAGCCATCTGGCTCCTGCAACTGTTTCCTGTACACAGAATCAAAATTTTAAAAGTTATTGCAGCCATTTAATTTGATTTTTATTACAACTAAGTGCAAAATTACAAAATCATTTCGTAATTTTGCGAAATATAGAAATAAAATATTACTACATAATGACTCAAAAAATAATACTTCCCGGTGATACAGAAGAGATAGCAAGAATTGCCAAAGCCCTTAGCCATCCTGTACGGGTTTATATTCTGATGAAACTCTCCAAAATGAATTCATGCTGCTACAGCGGAGACCTGGTGGAGGAATTACCTGTCGGACGATCCACTCTTTCACAACATCTTAAAGAATTGAAATATTCAGGTTTGATACAGGGTGAAATAAATCCGCCATATATTAAATACTGTATTAACCGCAGCAACTGGGAAAAAGCCAGGAAACTCTTCTCAGGATTTATGGACAGTAGTCCTGTTTTTTCTGTGAAGACCATTAAAGGACGGAAAAAAGATACAATTAAATACTCTGAGAAATTTGATAATGTATCATAATAAAAACTGACATAATGAATATTAAAATTCTTGGAACTGGATGCGCAAAATGTAAAAATCTTGAGAAAGTAACCAGAGATGCTGTTGCAGAAACAGGGATTGATGCAACAATAGAAAAAGTCGAAGACATCATAAAGATAATGTCATATAATGTCATGCAAACACCTGTTCTGGTAATAAATGAAAAGGTAGTTGTTAAAGGACAGGTACCAAGTGTTAAACAGGTTAAAGAAATCCTTCTTCAAAATAATTAAAACTTGCACCATGAAACCATTCAGAGTAATTATTGCTTTTATATTCATAATTCCATTTTTTGGTTGTGGGGCACAATCAACCGAAAATGTGATTAAAAATTCAGATAATAATTCGGATAAAATCGAGGCATATTATTTTCACTTCACCACCAGATGCACCACATGCAGAACAATAGAAGCTGAAGCTAAAAAAAACCTGGAGATCCTTTATCCTAATCAGTTCAGACAAGGACTTATCAGATTCCAGTCTCTTAACCTCGAAGATGAGTCAGTAAAACCGGTGGCTCAGAGGCTGGGAATATCGGGACAAACATTACTGCTGGTAAAAGGGGACCACAAGATCAATCTTACCACCGAAGGCTTTATGTATGCAGTTGTCAAACCAGAAAAATTCAAGGAGATAATCAACGAGAAGGTTGATGGTTTGATGATCAGGTAATCTTATGGAATTTCTCACAAACCTTCTGGAAAACAGCACTATGCCATGGCTGACAGCATTTCTGCTTGGTTTAATGACTGCTATCAGCCCGTGTCCGATGGCAACCAATATTACTGCCATTGGTTTTATCAGCCGTGACATAGAAAACCGTAATCGTGTTTTTATAAATGGGCTGCTCTATACCCTTGGAAGGGCACTATCTTATACTGGCATTGCAACAATTATCTTTTTGGGGGCAGATCATCTGAGGATTGGCGGATTTTTCCAGCAACATGGTGAAAAGATAGTTGGACCATTACTGGTAATAATCGGATTATTCATGCTTGATATTATTAGGATCAAATTTCCATCTTCAGACTTCCTGTCATCAATTTTTCAGGACAAAAAAAAATGGGGATACCTTGATGCTATTTTACTGGGAGTTGTTTTTGCACTCGCTTTTTGCCCATATAGCGGAGTACTCTATTTTGGGATGTTATTACCACTTACAATCACAAATGCATCAGGATTATACCTTCCGGTTGTTTTTGCAGTTGCAACCGGAATACCAGTAATAATTTTTGCCTGGATAATCGCTTTCACAATATCAGGTATCGGTGTAGCCTATAACAGGCTGAAAAGCTTTGAGCTATGGTTCAGAAGGGCAATTGCTGTTCTCTTTTTAGTGACAGGAATTTATTATACACTAAGAATATATCTCCACGTTTTTTGAACAACATACTTTTTTAATGCATTGATTCCAGGATTAATTATTATGGGTACCGACTACATTTCAATCAATATCAGGAAGAATATAATTTTCTTGTTAACAGGATTATTTATCATAGTCTGGATGTCAATCTACCATTACCTTCAACCAGTTTCTGATTATCTGACCGACCAGGTATTAGGATTGAAGGAAGGAAGACATCTGACTGAGACTATCAGATTTTTCATCTTTGAGTTTCCGAAAGTGATAATGTTGCTTTCCCTGATTGTATTTTTTGTCGGCATTATAAGATCATATTTTTC
>CAYLYN010000132.1:0-12475 GCA_964387565.1 uncultured Rikenellaceae bacterium
TTTCATGTGTAAATATTTTTGTCATTTAAATACTTTTTAATATAAGTACCCAGTCGCAACCCCTTCCGCTGCGCAGCCATGTGAGTTCCTTTGACATGCCTGGTACATCAAATACTTTCTCTCCTGAATTCGGAAATTCTCCGATAACAGTCTTCTCACCTGTCCTCGGATCAAGCCAGCTTGCTATAATAGTTTTTCCGGACAGCATTCCCAACCTGATCTTAACCTGATTTCCAGTCGGAATGTATAAATACGCACATGATTTATTACGTAAAGCACAGACCAGGCTGCCGCAATCGCCTTCTCCTGCCAGAATCATCGACTGGTCAGGTATCAGATCAGGATTAATGGCTTCTTCCATAAGTTTTTTGAGGAATTGCACCTGTCCTGCGCCCGGCAGATCAAGAGCTTCCTGCCAGGATGTGAGAGTCATTTTTGAATGTTTCTTCCTTGACGAGTCAGTAAACTGCCATATCGCCTGGGCGCCGTAAGTAAAGCCGGCTGAACCTGAGAAGGCACTCCAGTAGGCTGCCAGCCTTACGTCAGTTGATGTAAAATATCCGTTATCATCAACTGCGTAATTTATTCCATGAGCCTCATAACATGGTTCCCCGTTAATAGTCGGTTTAGGATCAGGAAGGTACCAGTCTTTTAATGCAAGTTCATAAGCCCTGCTGTTATTTATTTCAGCATGGTATGATCCCCACATATGGAAATCAATCCAATCATCCTTGTGAAACCAGGCTGAACTTGAGTTGTATGAATGATGAGTCATCAGGGTTGTTGAATAATCTGCTTTACCGTCCTGTTTCTTCTCACCATTAACACCATCAGCTATTCCTTCGGCCATTGCTCTCCATATTTCAACTCCCTCAGATCTTTCATCAGGATGACGGTCACCTCCCAGTATCCAGATTACGTTTGGAGATTTCTTGTACCGGTTACCTGCAAACCAGCCATAGCTGTATGCATCACCAGGGGTTTTAAAGATTGCTTTATCAGTCCGGGGTATTACCCATTCACCCCAGGTTGGCACAAGAGCAACGTACAGATTCTTCTTTTCAGCAGTCGTGACAGCATAATCAATATGGTCCCAATAGTCATATTCCCTGCTGTCAGACGGATTGTTGCCGGGTGTTACGGCTGGTCTTACAGGGTCATCATTTATAAGAACGCTGTCGCCGTAAAAATTTGTCTCCCTATCGGTATGAATAAATTCACTGATTATTACAGTCTGGATTACATTAAATCCTTTACTTCTTCTGTTTTCAAGATATTTCTCAATCTCTTCCCTGCTAAGCCTGTGAAGCATCTCCCATCCGGTATCGCCAAGCCAGAAGAAAGGTGTGCCATCCTTGTGGACAAGGTAATGTCCGTTTAATGAAACCTCAAGTTTGCCATGCAATGACCAGGGATCGGTTTTTGTCTGTGAGTATCCTGTTATTGAAGGTAATGATAATAATGCAATAATAAAGATTAGCAGCATTTTCATTTGTTTAAAGCATCAGTTAACAACTCTATTTTTGGTTATTACCGGATCCTTTGCTCTGCTCATACTGTTTATGATCCTGAATCCTCTGCCGTCTGATAGACTGATATCGCTCCTGTCCCTTGAGTTTGGAGAACAGGTGCCGTTCATGTTGGTAATATCAACAGTATCAAAATTGATGATTTCAAGAGCATTGGTGAAAAAATCAGGGAGGGCCGGGTCCCAGGTAAGGTTAAAGCCATTGATTCTCATGTTACTCACATACTGTGCAAAAAGGCCTGGTATGTCATGTTGGAAGATCTGCAATTTTCTGTCTGCTGCCGGCCGAAGGTCAAAATTGCCTCCATAGCTCATTGTCTCCCTTCCTTTCTTTATTAAAAGGCTGATATTTTCAAAGGTTAAGTTTTCAATGAGGCTCTCCTTCTGGCCGTAAACTAGTATTCCCTGTCCTCCGGTAGCTATGATATTGCTGAATATTACATTTTTAATCTGGCCTGCATTAATTCCCTCAAAGCGTGAAGCACATGAAAGATGTATAGGCTCTCCATGACCCCACCAGTGACCGTTATAAAGTCTTGTATCAATTATTATGTTGCTGAAAATAAGATCTTCAATATCAGTGGTATCATGTGCAAATATTCCTATTCCACGGTTAGAATCATATATAGTAATGTTTGAAAATATGCATCTTCTTATCGGATGCTGGCCGTAGCCTATCCTGATCCCTGCAGAGCTTGATCGGAGCTGACAGTTTGTTACACTCATATTTTCAGCATAGATTGATTTGTTTCCATAGGTTTTTTCTTCCTGTTCCTTCATGCTGTATGCAGGGACATTTTCATTTTTGTCAAAACCTGTCATGATTATGGCATCATCACCTGCAACTATATCACAATCGGAAATTCTGATGTTCCGCGAAGCTGTGCAATGAATACCGTCACTGTTAGGTATAAGAATATTATTCCTTATAGTAATGCCTTCGACGAGCACATCCTCGCAGTAACCGAACCTGATTGCCCATATTGGGGTGTCTTTAACTGTAATTCCTGACAGAGTGACGCCGGTGCAGTGGAAGAAAACTATCGTCATTCCGGGCATGGAGATTCTTTTTACAGGACCGTCGGAAAAGAGAGTGCCATCATTCATATAATGCTCTTTTTGCCTGGTGAGAGACCTGTCAAAATCAGGAGATCCGTGATTCTGGCTGAAATCGTAAAAATGAGAACCACTGGCATCAATGGTTCCGTTGCCTGTTATTGATATATTACAGGCATCCTCACAGAAAAAGATCCCTCTTCTTGTTTCTCCTATCCTGTAATCCTCAATATTTTCACTACCCTTCAGTATTGCACCGCTTTCAAGGTACACATTCACATTGCTTTTCAGGATGATAGGTCCTGTTATGAAAGTTCCCGGAGGTATTACCACTGTTCCGCCACCGGCAGCAAAGCATCCATCTACAGCTTTCTGAATAGCCGGAGTGGAAAGCTTACCTGCTTCAGCGCCGAATTCTGTTATCAGGAAATCTTTTGGATATGCTAATGTAACATGGAATAATATAACTGATGAGATGACTAGTTTTTTGATTACCATACTGATATTATTTAGACTTATTGATTTGCGTTAATAAAATCGTCAATTTCTTTTCTTAACGGAGCCGAGGGTTGTGCTCCAAGCCTCGTAACTGAAATTGCAGATGCGGCTCCTGCGAATTTCACAGCATCAGTAAGTGATTTTCCCTCAACCAATGCCACTGCAAGACTTCCGCAGTAAACATCACCCGCAGCAGTAGTATCAACAGCTTTGACTTTGAAAGCCGGGACAAATCCTGTAAAGTCATCCGAGGCAACATACGATCCCCTGGAACCAAGCGTTATGATTGCTGTTTTGCAGCCCAGCTTGAGAAGTTCCCTGGCAGCCGTCATTATCTCGTCATCCGTTTCAACTTTCAGACCTGTGACCATTGATGCTTCCACCTCATTGACAACAAAAGCATAAGTTTTTTTCAGCACTCCAACATCAAAAGGTTTTGCAGGGGCCAGGTTAAATAGCACCTTTTTATTATGTTTTGCCGCAAGTTCAAAGACATACTTTATTGTATCAAAGGGAATCTCCATCTGCATTACAATCATCTCAGCCTCAGTAATTGAATTCAGAGCCTGGTCGATATGATCAGGAGTAAGTTTATAATTTGCCCCTGAAGCAACCGACAGATAATTATTTCCATCTTTATCCAGCATAATCAGAGCCGATCCGGTTGCTTCATCCCTGTCCCTGAAGATGAATGAGGTTTCAATACCATCCTTTTTAAAGTTCTCAAGAAGATTGTCGGCATAGAGATCTTCACCAAGACATGTAACAAATGTTACCTTGCCTCCGGCTCTTGCAGCACCGACAGCCTGGTTTGCTCCTTTGCCTCCATAATTCTGAAAGAATACACCACCGGTAACTGTTTCACCGAATGCCGGAAGCTTCTCTGTTTTGATAAGGAAGTCAACGTTCGTGCTTCCTATTACAACGATTTTTCTTATCATAATATACCATATGTTATAATCGGGCAATGATTATCATACCCAGCCCTGCTATAAAAGTCACAAACATGGTTACCAGGTATCTGTTGATTGCAGGAGGCGCACCTTTGAACTCCTTGAACACAAATACCCCCCATGCTGCACCAATCATTGTTGCTCCCTGTCCAAGGCCATAGGAAATTGCCGGACCAGCCTTATCAGATGCGATTAGGTTAAAAAGGAATCCCGTGAGCCATATCATCCCTCCAAGGAGTCCGAAAATATGCTGTCTGGGTGTACCGTTTGTGAAATATTCTTTATAAGTTGATTTGTTTCCTTCAACAGGTTTGTACATGAATACAGTATTCCAGAGAAAGTTGGAGAGGAATACACCCAAAGAGAAGATAAGTACAGCCGAATAGGGAGTCATTTTACCAGGATCAGGTGATGTGAAATTGAGAGTCATTCCATCAGCCACGAAACGGTAGAAGAATCCCATTATGATACCTGCCAGTACTGACAGTACAATGCCCTTTACGGGAGTGGATCCTTTTGATTTTGAGACTTTTGACGACGCAACTGCGTTTACCACAATGGCAACTACCACGAGAAGTACTCCGCCGAAAAGGAGGAGAGGATCACCTGCAGGATTCTTGATATAGTTAACAATCACACCGATAACCAGGGCAAGACCCACACCAACAGGAAAGGCTACCGAGATCCCGGCAACTGCTATTGCTGCCACAATAAGAAGATTTGAAAGATTAAATACTATTCCACCTGCAAAAGCTGAGGTCATTGATGATATATCGGCCTGCTGAAGGTCGTCTATGAAGCTTCTTCCGCTTTCCCCCATACTGCCCATAGTAAATCCATAAATAAGGGTCATCAATATAAGTCCTAAAGAATAGTCCCAGTAAAACAAAGGGAAAGGCCATTTATCAGTCGACACCTTTGAGGTATTGGCCCAGGAACCCCAGCATAACATAGTTATGATACAAAATACTACTGCTAGTGTGTAAGAGTTGATTATAAACATGGTTTTAAGGTTAATGATTTATTAATAGAAAGTCATTGCCAGGTTATAGTTATCAGTAATTGTTTAACTGATGAAATATAATGAAAAATAATTACTTTTATTTTAACTAAAACCTCTGTCAGATGAAAACATATACAAGAAGAGAATTTATTGGTGCTGGTGCCATTGGTACATTAGCTGCAATGTATCTGAAGCCTGAAACACTGATTCCGGGATCATTGCCCTTCAACTGGCCGCTTAGTTTCCAGTCATATGGATTAAGGGAAATGATTGGTAATGATTTCGATGGTACTCTTAAGAAAGTCAGATCAGTTGGATACAAGGGCATTGAGATGTGTTCTCCCAAAGGATATGAGAAAAGCGGATTCGGTCCTCTTATGGCATTTAGTGCCGGAGAACTCAGGAAGAAAATCGAAGATGCGGATATGTTCTGTAAGAGTTGTCATTTTCAGCACCCTGAACTGAAACCTGATAAAATTAACGAAACAATATCCTATGCCGCAGAACTGGGACTTAAAGATGTTGTGATCTCTGCAGCATGGATAAAAAAGGATGCCAACCTTGATGACTGGAAAGTTGTTGCGGATGAATTTAACAGGGCGGCTGTTGAGGTTAAGAAGGCAGGCATGCAACTGGTTTACCATAACCATTCAATTGGTCCGGTGGTAAATGGCGAGCAGCTATATGACATACTTATGCGTTTATTCGATAAGGAGCTCATTAAAATGCAGTTTCAGCTGGCATCTGTCTCGGAAGGATTTGATGTGATCAGTTATATTGCAAAGTATCCGGGACGTTATATTTCGCTCCATATCCATGACTGGAATGCAGAACAGAAGAAGATTGTACCCACAGGCAAGGGAGTTATTGACTGGAAAAAGCTTCTGAAAACAGCAAAGAAAAGCGGAATATCTGACTATGGAATGATTGTTGAGATGGAAACCCGTGCTCCCGGAGATCCTTTACAGGACCTGGTTGAATGTTACAAATACCTGGATAATCTGAAAATGTAGGGAAATATAACTCAGGGGGCTTTCTCATAAGTCTTTTTAACCGCAAAGAACACAAAGATTACACAAAGGGCGCAAAGCTAAAACACATAAATACAATTCTTTACGATCTTTGCTTTTTACCTTTGCGACCTCTGCGGTTAATGGATTTTGACTTTCTCCACACCACTTCACAGAATGTAAATAATAACTATTGATTAAAATGAAAGATCTATCATCAGGATTATTTATAATCATTTCCTTAATCATCCTCAGCGGATGTTCTGACAGAAAGGAAATCACCCCTGAACAGAAGGCAAAACTGTTAGCACTCAAGGAGGAAATATCAGAAAATCTGACAACAAATCTTTTGCCATACTGGTCGACAAAAATGGTTGATACTATAAACGGTGGATTTTACGGAAGGGTTGATGCCAAGGAGCAGGTCTATCCTGACGCCACCAAGGGCAGTATTCTGAATGCCAGGCTTCTGTGGACATTCTCTTCCGCCTTCAGGGTGCTGGGCGACAGTTCATATCTTCATCTGGCTGACCGTGCCAAAGATTATATCTTAACATACTTCATCGACAGGGAATATGGCGGAGGATATAATACTGTTAAAGCCAGCGGTGAACCCGATGATGTCAGAAAGACTACACTTTCTCAGTCATATTTCATATATGCATTTGCTGAGTATTACCGGGCTACCGGAGACAAAGATATACTGGATGAGGCGATAAAAATATTTGAACTGCTCGAGAAATATGCACTCGACAAGGAATATAACGGTTATTTTGAGGTATATACCAGGGAATGGCAGCGTAGCCATGACAGACTTCTAAATGAGAAATCAGAGAAAGATGAAAAGACAATGATCTCTCATCTGCACCTGGTAGAGGCTTATGCAGGACTATACAGGGTGTGGCCTGATGAAAGGATGGAGGAGAGACTTCATAATGTCCTGAATGTATTTAATGATAAGATTGTTGATGAAAATACATATCATACTATCTATTTTCTTGACCGGCAATGGAATGCGACTACTGAGATTGATTCGTACGGACACGATATTGAAGCATCGTGGCTGATGGTAGAGGCTGCCAGGCTCCTGAAGGATGATGAACTTATAGAAAGCGTTGAGAATCTAAGTATTAAAGTAGCTGATGCAGCTGCTGAAGGACTTCAGCCCGATGGAAGTCTTCTGACTGAAAAAGACAGGGCAACCGGCCATACAGTAACAATCAGATCATGGTGGGAGCAGGCCGAAACTATTGTTGGTTACCTTAATGCATTTGAGATAACCGGGGATGAGTCATATCTTGATAAGGCAGTAAAAGGGTGGAACTATACAAAGAAATACTTTGTTGATTACAGGAATGGCGGGTGGTTCAGCCTGGTTAATGAAAACGGTGAACCTTCAGGAAGAGATAAGGCTAATTACTGGACTTGCCCATATCACAGCGGCAGAATGTGCATTGAAGTGATTGAAAGGATCGGAGAATAGAAAAATGCAACTAATGAAGCAATGTTAAACCCATTAACCGCAGAGATCGCAAAGGAAAAACACAAAGAACGCAATGATATTAATGTTATTACTTTGCGTCCTTTGCGATACCTTTGTGAACTTTGCGGTTAAAAAGGTATTTTAAAAGAATCCAAGTTTATTTTATTTATGTATATCCTTGGGTTTTGTCCCCTTCCTCCAATGCTCCTCAATCTTTTCAAGGGTGACATTCTTGGTTTCTGGTATATAGAAATAACCCCAAATTAGACTGATTATACCTACAAGTGCGTACAGGTAGAATGCTCCTGCCGGATTTCCAAGGTCTTCACCTTTAAGTATTATTGATGTTCCTGGCAGTGTAAGGCCTTTTACCAGCTTGAAGAAAGTAAATGCTACAAGCCCGTTAAACAGCCAGTTTGAAAGTGCCCCGATGCTTGATCCGATACCTCTTACACTTAAGGGGAATACCTCTGATATTATGAGCCATCCGAGTGGCCCCAGGCTGATCGCGAAGCAAGCTATGTAAACCCAGATAAGAGAAATTGTTAGCCATTTGATTGAATCTCCAAGGGTAGCCTGAAGCGCAAAGCATGTTCCCATAGCTATAAGCGCAAGGACCAGTCCTGTTACTCCTATAAAATAGAGTTTCCTCCTGCCAAGCTTGTCGATCATGAACAGAGATAGTATTGTGAATGCCACATTTACAACGCCTACGCTCACCGATGCCCATACTGCAGCCTGTGCATCGGCAAAACCCGACATGAGGAATATTTTTGGACTGTAATATATAATAGTATTTATACCGGTGAATTGCTGAACGAACATTATACCAACGGCAATAATCAGGGGTACTCTAAGCCACTTCTTGAAAACTTCATTCCATGATACCTTGTTTTCCTTGTCAGCTTTGAGATCTTCCTTCATCTTGGTAATTACTTCCTCAACAAGTGCAGGGTCTTCCACTTTCTGGAGGACTTCGCGGCATTTGTCTTCGTGTCCCTTGCTTATAAGCCATCTTGGCGTCTCAGGAAGGAATATCATACCGATAAACATTATAAGGGCAGGTATAACACCGACATAGAACATGGGTCTCCAGACGTTGTTGAAATCGGGATGGCCATCAGGCACTGCAAAGGCTGAGTCGCTGAGGTAAGATACCATTATACCGATTGTAATAAGAAGCTGGAACATTGAAACCATTGTTCCCCTGGTCTTGGTCGGCGATATCTCGGCAATGTAGAGAGGAACGGCAAATGATGAAACTCCGATGGCAACTCCAAGGAACAAGCGTGCCAGTACAAGCATTATTGGTCCGGGGGCAGCTCCTGACCATATTGCACCAATGATAAAGATCACAGCCGCACCAAGAGCAACTTTCTTTCTACCCAGGATATCGGCAAGTCTTCCGCTGAACATTGCGCCGATGACAGCTCCTACCAGGCCTGCTGTTGTTATGATTTCTATCATGCTGTTGTCAATACCGAATGCACTCTGGAAAAAAGGAATGGCGCCGGAAATTACACCGGTGTCGAATCCGAATAAAAGGCCTCCTGTTGCGGCAATGGTTGCTATTATGAACACAAGGGCCTTGTTTTGCTTAGTCTGTTTATTTTCAGTCATATGTTTAAGGGTTTTAATATAAGGATCCAATCTTGTTTTTGTGATTTTTCATTATATGATCCGGATGAAATAATAAGTCATAAAAATAAATTAAAAAATAACAACTGCAACATGTAATATATATAACCACCGGGAACACCGGGACCGCAGAAAAATTCCTCGGTGTTGATCCCTGAATTCAATGAAGATATATTGTTAATTCAGATTTCTTCTGAAATGGAAATACATATGTGAATAAGATATAATTTATATGTAATTGATAAATAATAGCATACAAATTTTTTATTAACTAAACATATTCGTATATGTATTTTATTATCTTTACCTTTTTACTCTTAAATGGAACCATTATACAAGATACTTCATAACAAAATAAAAACCCAGATACTTTCCGGGATTTATCACGATGGTGATATGCTTCCTTCAGAAAGCGATCTGATAAAAGCATATTCCTCCACCCGCGGAACAGTCCGCAAGGCTCTTGAAGAGCTGGTCAAAGAAGGTTATATAATAAAAAGGAAAGGGAAAGGAAGCGTTGTACAAAAATCACAAAGAAGAACACTGGGTGTCCTGTCTGTAAAAGGATTCTCCCGGATAGTAACTGAAAAGAAACTTGGAGTTACAACGGTAATTTTAGAGAAGCCTGAAATTATACCCTGGAACATTCCTTTCTTCTATGAGCTTGATCAAATTGAACTCAATGCCGGTTGTATTTATCTTAAAAGGGTCCGGTGTGTGGAACAGGTACCTGTTATGCTGGAAAGTACTTATCTCCCAAACCTAAATCTTCCGGGATTCTGCAGGAAATCCTTTGTGAAAGGATCCTTGTTTGAAACGCTGAGTGTTAATTACGGAATAGAAATAACCAGGGTATTGCAGGACCTGAGGGCAGTATCAGCCGGAAAAGATTCATCTGCTCTTCTGTCGGTCAAACCGGGGACACCACTTCTTCATATTTACCTTAAGTTCATGACAAACAGGGATCATCTGAGCATTTACAGCTCGCTGTTATGTAATACGTCGGATTTTTCAATTGGAAATGTACTTTAAAAATAGAAGGCATAAAGTTGAAAAAAAATATAATTGGCAGTTGGCCCTTCGGCAAGCTCAGGGCATGCAGTTGGCAAAATTGAAAACCTGAAACAACGAAAAACCTTGAACCTGGAACCTGGAACCTGGAACACAAACAATCACCCACTAACCAGCAACAAAGAATATCAAACAATAAACCTGAAATATGAACCAAAAACTCTCCCGTCGCAGATTTTTCAGCACCGCAGGTGCCGCCTCAGCAGCTCTTGCCGGTTCTGCAGTTATGACTTCGTGTCTTTCAGTATCCACTTCAGCTCCCAGGGCTGAGGAAAAGTTTCCACATTTTCATGGAAAAGGATATTCGCCCTCCGACGGACCGGCAGGTCTGCTTTTTTCAATGATCGGCTATGAAACAGGATATCCTGTCAGGATAATTGTGAGATTGCCCCGGAAAGAATTACTCAATGATAAATCTGTTTGTCGCCTGGTTTCTCTTACAAGTGATACACGTCACGAAACTTCGTGTAACTACTGGGGCGAGTTATGGAAAAGCCACTGGTGGGTTTGCGAGTTCCCGCCGGCTGAAGAAGAGGGAGAATGGAATGTTGAAATTATCATGGACGGAGAATGCATCATCAGTGATAAAGGCCTCAGAACAGGTAAAGATATCCTTTGGAATGAAACCTCAGTTCTGGCATCAGTGGATATGCTCGAACGCAGAGTTCATTTTACAAAAGTGGGTGCAGGATGGCAGGATGCCGGTACTCTCTGGGTGGAGAGCTGTTCCCAGAGCGTCATGGTCATCTCCCTTGCTGAGATGCCTGAACAGAGATCCGGCAAGATTGATGATGAACTGAAGGAGAGAATTAATAAACAGATCACTGTAGGACTTGATTATCTGGTGATGTTGCAGAAGAAAGCAATTGAACTTGGTTATCCTGCAGGTGCAATGTCGCACGATCTGCATGGTCATGAGAAGGACATTCTTCCTAATGATGCCGTAAAAGCTGTAATTGCCTTTGCCAGAGGTTCAAGGGTGTTACCCGGAAGCTTTAATGACAGAAAAGAGACTTACAGGAAAAGTGCTGAGCTTACCTTTAACTGGCTTCAGAAAAAAGCAAAACCAATGGGTAACTATGGCCTCAGCCTGTTTCAGCGTGCTCTTCCTGAAGGTACAGTGATTCCTGAAAATGAGTGGCAGACACGTGATCTTGTCTCATTATGCTGGGCTGCACTCGAACTCTCAAAACTGGGGATGGCAGGAGCAAAGGACGCGGCAACCGCTTATGCCAGACAGATTATGGCAAGACAAATTACTGAAGAGAAAAATGAAAATAGTTACTGGGGTCATTTTCTGGAGTACCCCGGAATGACACATAGTGAGAAATCTTGGATTCACGGAATAGTAGGAAAAGATTTTGGAGCAGATATAGGCGGGGTTTATCCGAATTACCTTATGCCTTTGATTGAAATGACGAAACTCTGGCCTGACCATGAAGATGTTCCGAAATGGAAAGAAACTCTGAAGAAGTTTACTTACGGCTATCTGATCCCGGCGTGTAAAGCTAATCCTTTCTATATAGTTCCGCAGGGTATTTTCGGCAGCGAAGGAGCTGTCTGGTTCTGTGGCACATTCCATGGAACAAATACAATTTACGGATTCACTGCAGCCCTGGCAATGGAGCTGGCGGGTATGTTTAATGAACCATTGCTGAGGGAAATAGCTTATGGAAATCTTCAGTGGCTGGCAGGATTAAACGGCGGAATAACAAAAGAGAACCTCAGGGCATCTGTTGTTTTCAGCACCGATGTACCTGAAGGTATAGCATTGCCGGCAAGCATGATGTGCGGAGTTGGGAAAAGGTGGGCAGGTACCTGGTTTCAGACTCGTGGAGTGATCTGTAATGGATTCTCAACAGGCAAGCAGTTTGTCTATGATACTGAACCTAAGAAGGAGAATGACGGCCCGTTCTCACTTACGGATGAGGACTGGATACCTCATAGTGCAGCGTGGCTTACGGGATTAGTTAGGCTCTGAGTGAAATAATAATTAAGTTGGCAGTTGGCAAAGGGCAGTTGGCAACCAGGAACCAGGAACCATCCTTCGCCAAGGCTACGGATGGCAAAGCCAGCAACAAATTCGTATATTTAATAACAAATAATCTAACATAAAATGACCAAAGTAACTGAACTCGCAAAAATGATCGATCACTCGATCCTTAATCCGGTTATGACTGACAATGATCTGAAAAGAGAGTGTGAAGTCGCAAAAAAATATAATGTTGCTTCTGT
>CAYLYN010000133.1:0-12434 GCA_964387565.1 uncultured Rikenellaceae bacterium
AGGTTAAGATCAGGAGTGATATCCTTGTTAACTGTAATATTAAGAAGTGAGTTAACCACTGATCTCATGATTCCGTAGTTGTTTATTGATCCGCCTGTTGGTGCAGAATATCCGAAAACAGGGTTTGCAGGTGTCGGATACATTCCAGCTGTAGGCAGAGACTGGCCTGTTGCCGTACTTCCTTTTTCATAAATATTTTCATTATCGGTTGAATAGGAATCGACCCCTATCTGGTATCTTACGTTCAACCAGGTAACCGGATCATACTCCAGATATGTATTACCGAAGAAGCGTCTGGTCTGCTCAAGGAACTGGTTGTTCTCAAGTGCCCAGCGCGGGTTCTCACCAACAGCACCTCGTCTGTAGCTGATCTGACGATATTGGCCTAATGCTCCTTCCTGATGGTACGGAGTACCCATAAGGTCGAATGAAGCAGGTGCTCCCATAACTGTAAAGAGCCAGCTGTCATTTCCTGAAGGCAGCTTCCTTAGTGAAACATCGGAATAATTACCAGAAAAACCGGCTTTCCATTTATCACCAAGATTTACAGTAGCCGAACCATTTGCAGTATATCTTTCCATTCCGGAATTCTTTACAATGGCGTCCTGGTTGGTAGAACTAACCCCGAATGTATAATTACCATTTGCAGATGAGTTACTTACATTCACACCATTGTATAATGTATATCCGTTCTTAAAGAATCCTTTAGGGTTATTGTATACAGTCGGGTCAACCCACTGACCTTTATAAGGATCGAACCACTGACCGGGATGGCCCTGAGCATTACCTCCGTAAGTAGGAATATCAGGAAGATCGGAAATTTTTGGTCCCCAGGAGTAAGAAAAAGCAGGATAAAAATCTTCATAATATCCCTGGGCATAAACCTGCTGTACATCGGGAAGTGTTGCAGCCCTGTCGGAAGTATATGATGATGTTATACTTACTGTAGGTATTCCTCTTGAAGCAGATTTGCCACTTTTTGTAGTTATAACGATAACTCCGTTTGAAGCACGCAGACCATAAAGTGCAGCAGCAGCCTGGCCTTTAAGAACGTTTATTGATTCGATGTTATTTGGATCAAGGTCAAGTGCCCTGGAAGATGCATATGAACCAGTTACGTTCTGTCCATAATCAGATCCGCTGGAGATTGGCATACCATCAACAACATACAGAGGCTGGTTATTGCCATCGAATGAACGGGCTCCCCTTATGAATATTGTAGATGGTGCACCTGGCATACCTGAAGACTGCCTTACTTCAACACCGGCAATTTTACCGGAAAGGTTAGTGGCAAGGTTCGGGTTTCCTGCGCGTGATATTTCCTCAGTAGAAATATCCTGAACTGAATAGCCAAGAGATTTTTTCTCTCGTGATATACCCATAGCTGTAACAACTACTTCACTCAATCCGATCAGATCAGACTCAAGAGCCATGTCGATTGAGCTCCGCCCTGAAATCTCGACTTCGGAGGTTTTCATTCCTATATAGGAAAAAACCAGTGTTGTAGCGTTTGAAGGTACTGCTATGGTATATTTTCCGTTTGCATCGGTTATAGCACCAATGGTTGTGCCCTTAACCTGAACAGTAACACCGGGAATCGGTCCTTCCCCCTCAACGGATGAGGTAACCGTCCCTGTAATTACATTTGTTTGCGCCATCAGGGCTGATGCTCCTGCAAACACAAACAATAAAATCAGCAGAATTAGTTTCTTCATACAATTTAGTTTTAGGTTTTAAGATAACAGAGCAAAAGTATTATTTATGTTCAACATTTCCAATATCCGCAATAATTTATTTGTATTATGGTATCGGAATAACAAAAAGCAAAAAATACAGGTTTCAGTTAACTTCTAATTTGACAGAATGGATTGAACTGATTTTTCTCCATTTTTTGCCCCTGCCCTAAAGGGAGAAAGGAGAAAAATCTACCTGTTCCCTTTAGGGATTCAGGGCAAAAACAGGTAGATTTTTCGAATAAATCAAAGTAGGATCAGACATGGTGAATTAGAAAAGAATCAACGTGAGAATCCAAAATATCCTGTAGATAAACCATTATATACAAGGAGATAAATTTAAAGAAATTTTAATCGCCTGTAGTGATGGTGATACCTGACAATAACCTCTATTCCTTTCAGGAAGTTCTCTACCGGGTAGTTTTCATTCGGAGAATGAATAGCATCAGATTCCAGGCCGAAACCCAGCAATATTGATTTAATCCCAAGTACTTTTTCAAATGTAGAAACAATAGGGATACTTCCCCCGCTTCGCACAGGGATTGGTGTCTTGTCTAATGATTCCTTTACAGAAATTAATGCCGAGGTGTATTCAGGTGTATCAAGAGGACTTACATAAGCTTCACCGCCATGCAGATACTCAGCTCTGACAGTAACTCCTTCAGGTGCTGTTTTAATGAAATGGTTTTTAAAAAGATCAGCTATTCTTTCGGCATCCTGATCAGGGACAAGACGCATTGATATTTTGGCATATGCCCTGGACGGGAGTATTGTTTTTGCTCCTTCGCCTGTATATCCACCCCATATACCGTTTATATCCAGTGTTGGCCTGATACCTATCCTTTCCAGATCGGAATAACCACTTTCACCATCCAGATTTGTTACACCTATCGATTGCATATATTTTTCCCTGTTAAAGGGCCGTCTGGCCATTTCTGCTCTTTCTTCCGGGCTGCACTCCATAACGTCATCATAAAAACCGGGAATTGTAATTCTTCCATTACTGTCTTTAAGTGAAGCTATCATCCCGCACAAAACATTACATGGATTTATAACTGCTCCGCCATATAATCCTGAATGGAGATCATGATCAGGACCTGCTACCTCAACCTGAACGTAAGAAAGTCCTCTCAGTCCTGAAGTTATTGAAGGAGTATTAAGCGCAATCATTGTAGTATCTGAGATCAGTATTACATCAGCTGAAAGCATCTCTTTATTGGCTCTGCAGAATTTCTCAAGATTAACCGAACCTATCTCCTCCTCTCCTTCTAACATAAATTTTACATTACAGGGTATATCGCCTGATCTGCACAGGTACTCAAATGCCTTAACATGCATAAACAGCTGGCCCTTATCATCATCAGCTCCACGGGCATAAATTTTACCATCGCGTATAACCGGCTCAAAGGGCGGATTATGCCAAAGCTCCAGGGGCTCTGCCGGCTGAACATCATAATGCCCGTATACAAGAATTGTAGGTACTTCTGCAGATATTATCTTTTCAGCATACAGGACAGGATGGCCATCAGTGGGATAAATTTCAGCCTTATCAGCTCCTGCTTCAAGAAGAGAATCCTTTATGAATTCAGCTGCTCTGACCATATCAGCTTTATTTTCCTCCTTTGCACTCACTGAAGGGATGCGTATCAGATCAAAAAGCTCCGAGAGGAAGCGTTCCTTGTTGGTTTCGATGTAGTTTTTTATCTCTTCCATATTATTGATATTATATATGATTTGAAAAAGTTAAAATCAGTTAACCGCAAAGATCTCCAAGCTCTTGCGCGAAGAACGCAAAGATTTTATAATCAGCATTACATTTTAATAATCTTTGCAAACTCTGCATTAACTATGTTTACTTTGCGGTTAAACAGTACTTATCTATATCCCCTTAGTTATATCGCTGAAAACCTGGCCTCAGTCCAATACTCTGACTTATCTAAGCTCCATACTTCCTGCTCTTTCTCAGTTCCTCTGCTGCAATACAAAGCTCCTTATACATTTCTTCACCGAAAGCCCTGATAAAAGGCGTCTTAAGGAACTCATAAACATACACACCTGCCTTAGATCCTGCATCAATTGCTGACCGGCATATTGAAAGCTCCTGGTAATTTACAGCCCTGAAATCGGAGTAATATTTGATCCTGGCAGGAAACAGATGGCATGACAAAGGCTTCCTGAAATCTGTTTTCCCTTCTTCATAAGCTTTTTCAATACCGCATCTGAAGATTCCGTTTTCAATAATAGTATATGCACACTCGGCATCATTTATTAGCGGAGTGACATTGTCATTTTCAAAGTCCTTTACACTTGTTCCTTTCGATTCTAAAACAGCTATTCCTTCCTCCCTGAGATATGGTCTTATCTTATCATATATTTCCTCGAGTGTATGAACTTCTGAAGCACTAAGCGGAGCACCAGAGTCTCCATAGCGACAACAATTACCCAGACACTCAGGCAGATTGCACCTGAATTTCTTTTCCAGGATATCAAAGCTGAATATGGTATCTTCAATTCTGAGCATAAATTTGCCTCTCTCTGAATGAGGGGGTTTAAAAAATCAACCACCTCCCCCCTGACTTTCGTCAGGGGTACTCCTCCTTCAAAAGGAGGAGAAAGTTAATTTACTAAATATTCTCCCTGCTTTCCAAGTTTCCCCCTCTCACCATGGGAGAGGGGGACGGAAGGGGGTGAGGTTAAACAAGTACTTTGCCGGTCATCTCAGCCGGAACCGGGACTCCCATAATTGTCAGTAGTGTTGGAGCCACATCAGCCAGGATTCCTTCCTTCAAAGCTTTATAATCATCACTTATAAGAATACTCGGAACAGGATTAAGAGAATGAGCAGTATTGGGTGATCCATCTTCATTTAAGGCATTATCTGCATTCCCGTGGTCAGCAATAACAAGAACGTCATATTCATTTTCTCTGGCTGCTCTTATAACATCTCCTGCACACTCATCGACTGTTTTAACAGCTTTCTGAATTGCCTCATAAACACCAGTATGTCCTACCATGTCACCATTGGCAAAGTTCAGACAAATAAAATCAAACTCCTTTGTATTAATTGCCTTAATTACTTCATCTCTCACCCCGTATGCACTCATTTCAGGCTGAAGATCATAAGTTGCAACTTTCGGAGATGAAACCAGTATCCGTTCCTCGCCCGGAAATTTTTCCTCCCTTCCCCCGGAGAAAAAGAATGTCACATGGGCATATTTTTCAGTTTCGGCTATCCTCAGTTGTTTTTTTCCTGCCTTTGACAGTATTTCACCTATTGTATTATCGGCATTCTCTTTATCATAGATAATATGCAGTCCTTTGAATGTTGCATCATAAGGAGTCATAGTGCAGTAATATAATGGTATTGTCTTCATGCCAAATTCAGGCATATCTTTTTGTGTGAGGGCAATTGTCAGTTCCTTTGCCCTGTCGTTTCTGAAATTGAAGAATACAATAACATCACCTTCCTTTACTGTACCGACGGGCTTACCTGCTCCATCAGTTACAACTATCGGTTTCATGAACTCGTCCGTTACTCCGCTGTCATATGAGTCCTGCATACCTTTTACTATATCAGTTACAGCTGTTCCTTTTCCCTCGGTTATCAGGTCATAAGCCTCTTTAACTCTCTCCCATCTTTTATCCCTGTCCATGGCATAATATCTCCCGATGAAAGATGCAACCCTGCCATTTGAATTCTTCAGATGTTCAAGAAGGCTTTTCATATATCCTACTCCGCTTCTGGGATCTGTATCGCGACCATCACCGAAACCATGAATAAATACATCTTTAATGTTATAATCCTTCGTCATATCACAAAGGTAATAGAGATGCTTGTCGAGCGAATGTACCCCGCCGTCTGACATAAGACCCATGAAATGAACCTGTTTGTTCTTATCGCGGGCATAGGAAAAAGCTTCAGTCAGTACCTTGTTCTTTTTTATTTCTCCTGTTTTGCACTCAAGATTAATTTTTACCAGGTCCTGGTAGATAATCCTTCCTGCACCAATATTGAGATGACCCACTTCCGAGTTACCCATCTGTCCATCAGGCAAACCAACATTTTCACCTGAAGCATGCAGGCGGGAATGGGGATATTTGCTTTTAAAATATGTGAGGTTTGGAGTAGGTACATTACTTATCACATCAGCTTTTGATCCGTCCCCGATACCCCAGCCGTCGAGAATCATAAGCAGGGTTTTTCTGTTTTTCATATTGTATTTAATGTATTTAATACTTAATCAAAAAATTAAGGTGCAAATTTAGTGAAATTTCGAGAATAAGTATCTCTGGGGAACTTTATGAATTTACTTGTAACCGCAAAGGACGCAAAGTTTGAATACAGAGTTCACAAAGAAATTCATAAAGGTCCTTTCTTTGCGCACTTGGCGAATATAAACTCTGCGATCTTTGCGGTTTCAATAACTTAACTACCCGAAATAATCAACTTTTTGAATCCGTAATTAACCCCGCCGGAAGAAACCCGAATCAGATAAATTCCATCTTTAAGACCCAGATCATCTATAACAAATTCTGTTTCGCCCGAACCTGCTTTAAAGGTTTTAATGACCATACCCCCAAAGTCATAGATAAAAATATCGGTATTTTTTTCGAGAGGCTCACCAAACTGAATTGTAAGCTGTTGCTTTGCCGGGTTGGGATACAGTGCAAAATCAATGTTATCAAGAACACCTGGTTTCTCAATTCCTACAGTGATCTTTGGTTTAAGCATTGAAGCTGCCTGGTAAACCTCTTTAGTAACATTGTTTTGCAGGAAGGCCACTACTTCAATATCAGATGAATTCAGGGTTTTCTGGATGATCCAGCTCAGATCCTTAATTTCATATGTCATACCGTCTGACCAGATGCCGGGAAGAACGATACCTGCAGCATCAGGGATGAATTTCCTGAAAACGTTCCGGAAAATTGTCTCACCTGCAGCACCGGTCTGGCTGGTGTTTATTTTTTCAATAACAGCTATGTAGAGTGTAAGGTTGGATATTGTATCAACAGCCTGACTTGTAATTTTTCCGTTTATTGTAAGAACACCTCCCGAAACAATAAGTGAATCAAGCTCAATATCAAAAACAGGTGAAATAAGTCCCCGGCGGATTATGTCGTTCTTGTTTATGGTTGTAAGGGCACCTCCTGTGGTGCTGGAGTAATCAAAAATTTTAGCAAAATCATCATTGGTACCTCCATCCACAAATGAATAAGGGACCTTTGAAAGCCCGTAGAACAGGATCCTGGCACTTGCATCCTCCGGATTACTTATATAAAATGAGTCAACACCGGGGAAATTGGTATGATACTGAATGTTAGCAATATCCTTGTCAATTGCCAGATCGATCTGATTGATAATGGCTGTAGCCTCACTGCTGGTAGATGAGGAGGTGTTTGCAAAATGCTCAAGCAGAACTGTTCTCTTTCTTTCACCGATGAATATATCATCAAATGCAATTCCGTCATTGTACCCGGTAAGGCCATCTGATCCGTAGGCAAGCCTGAATTTCACATCTTTTTTACCCTTGAGGGTATCCAGGGTATGGCTCGCTTCAATCCATTTACTGTCAGGGACGTCAGAGGTCCAGCCCAGCTTTTCACCACCCGGTTTACCGTTAATAAGAACCGAATTATACCAGTTAATACCATCATCTAAAGTACCAACATACGACCATGTTCCTGAATCGCCTATCCTGTACTGCAGGGCAGCGCCATCACTGCCTTTATAGAAGTTCCTCCGGAGGCCTATGCTAATCATGGGACGTTCAATATTCTTAAAATCAAAACAGGGAGAAATTACGGATGAATGTTCAGTCAGAAGCGTATCGATTCTGGTAAACCAGGCCGCTGTCCCTGATAATGCTGATTTTATGGCAGTTCTGTCAGGCGTTCCGAAGGTCCACCTGTTTGGCTCTTCATCATCTTTTGACCAGCCTGCACTGCCGGCTTCAAAATTTTCAAAGTAACCATCAGGAGTAAGGATGATGTTAGGTCGTATCTGAATATTCCTGGTAACAGTATCAGAACAGTTGGCATAATTGGTCTGAACAATATATTCGACCGAAATTGGTCCCACGGCATTTTTTGGATAATAAACCGATGTACCAGTTTTCAATGGTTTTCCATCGAAGAAATTCCATGTTCTTGATTTTATCTCAGATGTAGAGACTGTATTGTCATAAATAAAAATTGAATCGCCGGCAATAAAACACTCGTTTTTCCATAGTATATCTGCTTCAGGTTTTACGCCAAGGTCAAATGTCAGATCTTTCTTGACCACACAACTGTTAACAGTTGTAGCTGTAAGTGTAATTAAGTGCTGTCCCCCTGATTTGAAAAGGTAGGCAGGAGTCTGCCTGCTGCTGAACTCCGTACCTCCGATGTCGGAAAACGACCAGAGCCACGTACTGACTGCATCAGATGAAACAGTATTGTTGATAAATCTTATACTGTCATACTTATTCTCAATACAGATATCTGTAGGCATAAATGATACAACAGGTGCCGGATGAATTGTAAAAGGAATCCTTCCGGTAATAGAGCAACCGGTCCTGACATTTAGATAGGTGTAAGTTATTGCTGTATCTCCAAGGGCTTTGGAAGGAGTGAAATACCCTGTTGTCACCGGACCTGTAAAAGTGCCGCCCCTAGGAGTGGTTATAAGTTCAATTGGTGTATCATTTTCGCAATACTCTTCACCTGCAGCAATTGGTTTTATTTCAACAACTCCGAGGGAATCCACATTTACTATTGCTGAAACATCAAATTGAGTATTATACTGGTCATAGTATGTAAAAACTATTTCATGATCTCCTTTCCCGGCTGCAGCAGGATCAAACTGAGCTTTTGCTGATCCTAGATCGGTAATCCCGGCACCAGTGAATGATCCGTTGTACCATGGTTTGGATGAACTATAGGTAAGAGTATCTTTCAACCCATCATAACAATACTGATTGTTAAGATTTAAACCAAGTATAGATCCTGATGCTGCGGATACAATAAAGGTATCTTTTTTAACAGTGGTACAATTTTTATTGTCAGTATAAGTAAGTGCGAATTCAACATCGCCCAGCCCTGCAACTTCAGGATCAAAAACAAAATCACTTTCCGATTTATATACCCCTTTTCCAGAAAACACACCTTCGGCTGGTAAACCGTTAAGAACGAGAGGAGTTTCCTTTATATTTACTGTAATCCTGCTATTGATTATGCTGACATCCGGAGATTTATTAACTGTCACAGGAAGGGTTGCAACCCTGGTACACCCTGAACTGTTCACCGTTGAAATATGTGTATAGCTTACTGTATAAGGTGTGGCTGACGGAGGAGCGAGTGACGGGTAAAAATCAGCAAGAAGCCCGTAATTTGAGAAAGCTGCGCCCGGACCGGAAAATGAGAAGTTTCCGCTGCCGGTTGAGTTTTCAACAAGTACTCTCAGGGTGGCTGTTCCCTCATAATCACAATAATTATCTTTGAGTCCTGTAATTTCGATATTCCCGATTGAATCAATATATACACCATGTTTTATAGAGTATGGTACTCCATCCCATGTATATGAAAATGTAAGGGTGTCATAGCCGGCTCTTGCGGCTGCAATGTTATACAGGGCATTTGTTGTACCCGGGCTCCAGACCAGGCTGTTTTTCTTATTTGTAAAATTGACAATGTTAACAACATCCGGAGGAACCGGGAGTCCTGTTACAGTAATATTCTTAGTGGTATTACTGTAACATTCAACCGCTGCCAATCCGTTTATGGTCCCCATTGCCTTACGGATCACAGTTGATTTTGGAACTTCATCAATACATCCGTTTATATCGGTAATTTTATATACAATATTTTTAGGTCCTGTTCCTGCCAGGTTGGGGAAAAGGGTATTTCCGGAAATACCGTCACCCAGAAAGACTCCTCCGTAGGGGATAGAGGGAACAAGTGTAAACGGGTCTCCCTCAACATTATATGACGGATTAAGATTAAATGAAGCATCAGGCATAGGATTTATTGTAACATTCTTTGTCAGGATATTGCTTTTACATCCGTTGGGCGTAGTGTACTGGTAAGTTACCGTATAAGGACCTCCGGGAGAAATATTCCCCGGATTTACCTTAGCGATAAGCTGGTCCTTGTCGGTGAGCAAAGTGCCAGGAGCCGTCCAGGTTGCATTCCCGCCTGAAGGGTATAACCCGTACACCTGAATGTTTTGCTGAGGATCCTCGGCACAATATGCAGTTCTTAAGTTACTTATCTCTGTTATTGTCCCTACCTGTTCAACATAAAGGGTTGCCCTGAGCTGATATAAGTATCCCAGGGCATCATAATAATATAAATAGAGGGTATTGTTCCCAACATTCAGTAAAGCAGGATTTATCATAACTGACCATGGTGTAGATCCTGAAAATGGATTTGGCGTCAGAATTTCAGTGCCTGGAACAATGGCAGGAGGTGTAGGTACAGCAGAATTAATAATGAATCCGTAAAACGGCTCAGTAGGATACGGATAGGCACCGGCAGGCAGATTATCGACAGTGATCAGATCAGGGGCATCATCACGGCAATAAACAGTCTTAACAGAGCCAAATGCCGTGGAAGCATCTATCACTGTAAGATCTTTCGATTCCTCCTGTGAACAAGTATTTGAAACGTTGTTAATTGTGTACAGATGATTGATTGTAAATGGGGTGCCGACTCCTGCGTCTTTGGGTGAGAATATGCCGTTTGTTACATAAGGTCCGGAAAATATTCCACCTGCAGGGTCAGCTGTCAGATTTACTGATTCTACAGTTTCAGTATAGGTGGTCTGGGTAAGAGTGATCCTTGCCAGGGGGGCACTTGTTACCGTTGTACCTGTTTTTACAGTGGAAACTGACTTAGGTGTGACCTCAAATGTAATATTCTGATTACTTGAAATATCTCCTGCCGTAAGTACATATGTTTTTCCAGTGGCGCCCGGTATTGCTACCCCGCCGAGCCTCCATTTATATTCCGAAGCTCCTTCGTCCCTTGTGAATGAATAGGTGTACCTGCCGGTCAAAGTCTGGCCTGCAGCCCTTCTACCCTGAATACAAACATCTGTTGCAACAGGTTTTGGTGTAGTGGGACTTATCGGGACTGTAACAGTGGGTGCACTTAATACCACATCCCCTGTAGTTGGGTATCCTCCTGTAGAATGAGGTGTCACCTCGAAGGTGATTGTATAGCCCTCATCGTCGGCAGTGAGAGTGTAGGTTGAAGCGGTTGCCCCTGATATCGGCAAGCCTCCTGTCCTTAGCCATCTGAAGGTAGCACTGAGTGGCGCGTCCCCGTCAGGATCACTCACCGAATAAGCACCTGTAAGAAGCTGCCCGACTTCAACCGTGCCTGAAATTGAAACTCCTGTGGCTTCAGGCTTGGAATTTACTGGTCCATACCCGGTTGTATGGGAGGTTTCAGCCCCCGGTGATGTACCGGTAGCAGCTGCGGGTGTGACCGAAAACTTAAAAAATTTCCCCTGGTCAGCAAGGCTGAGCGCTCTTGAAATGCCTGTTGATGAAGGTTCCAGTGTATAGGTGCCTGTCAGGGTTGACGACCAGTACCATTTATATGTACTGCTGCCTTCCAGGTCATTTTCAGTATCGGAATATGTATAAAGTCCGTTCAATACCTTACCTGACTCAAGAGGCCCGAACACACTGACCGATGCAGCTGTCGGAGCAGAATTTACAACAGGCCCCACAAAGGGATCAGTTATCTCAGCTGTCCCTGGTGATGTCCCGTTTGTTGCAACCGGTGTTACTTCAAAACCTATATATTTATTTATCAGACTATGATCGATTAAATAGCTCTGACCTGTTGAAATTTCGGTTTTATTTGTTGTTCCTGCTGAATTATCTGCTCTGTACCACTTCAGTATTGATGCACCCTGAGGATCATTTTCAGCATCAACATATGTGTATGTACCATAAACAGTCAGTCCTGATCTAACATTTCCCACAACATTAACATTTGTTGCTTCCGGAGCATTATCTCCCACAGGTCCGACCCATGAGCTGAAAACCTCATCCCTTAATGAGGAACCATCAGATAGCTTTACACCAACTCTGATATACATATTTTTGTCATCATTTACCAGTGTGTAGGTTTTATCTGTTGCAAATTTCATTGTGATCATGCTTCCGGTTCCGGAGGCAACAGTATTCCTGTACCATCTTATTTCTGACTGGGCAAGTACTTCCGGAAAACATACTCCCGGAACATAGCTGTAGGTTGTATTAATAGTCTGTCCTTTTTTAAGTGTACCGGCTATCTGCACATTTGTCGGAGACGGTTTTGGCACTACTGTAACTGTGATTGTGTAAGAAGGTCCAACGCATGAGCCTGTGGTTGAAGTGGGAACAACCAGGTATTCCACTGTACCTGAAGATATGGTACTGGGATTATCAAGAGTCTGACTGATATTTGGTCCTGAGCCGTCACCGGCACCTATGATACCTCCGGTAATGGTACCTATAGTCCAGACAAAACTACTTGGAGCTGTAGCAGTTAGAGAAATACTTGTGCTTGTGCCGGTACAGATTGATTTTGTGGGTGAATTGGTTACAGCAGGTAAGGCATAAACTGTAACTGTCCGGGTCACAAAGCAACCTGTTGCAGTAATTGTATATTTAATGTCTGCCGTCCCTCCTGATACACCTGTTACAACACCGGTTGCTGATCCGACAG
>CAYLYN010000134.1:0-12403 GCA_964387565.1 uncultured Rikenellaceae bacterium
GCCTGCGCTATGTCGGGCACGAGGGTGTCACTCCCGTGACTGTCGAGCTCACCCCTCACCCCCGACGCCCGGCTCCTTTATCAATATAATAACTATCTTTATCCTTCAAGCTATAAATACAATCGTAATTAACTTCTTATTCAATCATGAAAATTAAATTTATAGGTGCTGCCCGTGAAGTGACCGGTAGCAAGCATCTCATTACCACAGATATGGGAAAAAAGATCCTGCTAGATTGTGGTATGTTCCAGGGTAAAGGACTTGAAACAGACAGCCTGAACAGGGACCTAATGTTTGATCCGGCCCTTATCGATCACATTATTCTCACACATGCCCATATTGACCATTCAGGACTTATTCCTTATATGTACAAAATGGGATTCAGAGGCTCTGTAATTTGTACCAGCGCCACCAGGGATCTTTGTGCAATTATGCTGGCCGATTCTGCTTTTATCCAGGAGCATGATACCTACACATTCAATAAAAGAAGAGCAAAAAAAGGCCTGCCTCTGGTTACACCAATATATACTCAGGATGATGCACGGGAATGTATGAAACATTTTATCGGTGTGCCAGTCAACATGAAATTCAGGATCGATGATAATATTAAGGTGAAATTCACCAATACCGGACATATGCTCGGGAGTGGTGTGGCAAATATCCAGATAATAGAGAACGGAAAAATAGTACGTATTGGATATACAGGAGATATAGGACGTCCGGAAGACAGTCTCCTGGCAAATCCCGATCCCTTCCCTCAGGCTGACATCCTGATCACGGAATCAACATATGGCGACAGGTTGCATCACGATAACCTTGCTGCCGAGGAGGAGCTTCTGAACGTGGTGGTGAATACCTGTGTGAATAATGGAGGTAAGCTTATTATACCTGCTTTCAGCGTAGGGCGGACACAGGAAGTGGTATATGCACTTAATACCTTTTTTAACCAGGGAAGACTTCCTAAAGTAGACATATTTGTCGATAGTCCGCTGGCAGTAAATGCTACTGCGGTCTTCAGAGCCCATCCCGAATGTTACAATGAAAAGATACTCAAGGTTCTTGAAACAGATCCTGATCCCTTCGGTTTTAACAATCTGTTCTACATTACCCGTCAGCAGGACTCCAAAAAGCTCAATGATCACAAGAAACCATGTGTAATTATTTCTGCATCAGGCATGATGGAAGCCGGACGGGTAAAACATCACCTTGCGAATAACATTTCTGACCCTAAAAATACTGTTCTGGCGGTCGGTTACTGCGCCCCCTCAACCCTTGGCGCCAGGATACTGAGGGGAGATAAAGAGGTTTCAATACATGGAAATGTGTATAAAGTAAATGCCGAGATAAAAAAAATTGATGCATTCAGCGGCCATGCCGATTACAATGAATTAATAGGCTTCCTTAACTGCCAGGATAAAAGTGCCCTCGAAAAGACATTTATTGTTCACGGGGAATATGAAACCCAGAAAAAATATGTTTCAACTCTTAATGCGGAAGGTTTCACAAATGTTGAAATACCAGCCAGGGGACAGGAATATATTATTTAAAAAAAGTCTTATAACCATATCAACCTTTCAATTAGCTTATTAATTTTGCCCGACGTTTATTGAACTCTTTGCGCCTTTGCGCCTTTGTGTGAAAAAAACTTTATTAATCCATTATTGTATACAATTAATAAATAATATGGGAAGAGCATTCGAATACAGACGGGCTTCAAAAGAAAAGCGGTGGGACAAAATGTCAAAACTGTTTCCGAAGCTGGCAAAAAATATAACTATTGCAGCCAAAGAAGGCGGATCGGATCCTGATCTTAATGCCAAGCTGAGAACAGCCATTATGAATGCAAAGGCACAGAATATGCCGAAAGACAATATTGAGTCGGCGATTAAACGTGCTTCTGGTAAGGATTCTGAGACTTTTGCAGAGATCTTCTATGAAGGTAAAGGTCCTCATGGAGTTCTGGTTTTTGTTGAATGTGCGACAGATAATAATACCAGGACCGTTGCAAATATCAAATCATATTTCAATAAATCGGGCGGGAGCACAGTACCCACAGGATCACTCGAATTCATGTTTTCAAGGAAGGCTGTTTTTGAATTTACTCCTCCCGAAAACAGGAGCCTTGAAGAAATTGAACTGGAACTTATTGAAGCAGGGTTGGAGGAGATAGAGATTTATGATGATACAGTTTATGCTTACGGTGATTATACAAACTTCGGAGCTCTGTCCCAGGCCCTTGAACAGATGGGTATAGAGGTTGAAAAGGCAACTCTTAAAAGAGTACCGCTTAACCAGGTGGAGTTTAATGAGGAGCAGCTCGCCGATATTGAGAAGCTGATCGACAGGATTGAAGATGATGATGATGTTCAGGCTGTTTATACAAATATTGCCTGATTTTTGAAAGTTCTATAAATTATAGTTTTTCATCTCCCTCCTTACACTTTTCCAATCAGGATAAAGCAAAGAAAGCAGATCATAGTATTTCGGACCGTGATTGTGATGCTTCAGGTGACATAGCTCATGAATTATAACATACTCAATATACTTATCGCTTAGCCTGATAAGCTCACTGTTCAGTGTTATTTTTCCTTTATTTGTACAACTGCCCCACCTGCTTTTCATTGTTCTGATTACCAGTCCCGTAGGATTCAATCCATAGCCAGATAGCTTTTTATTTATGTTATAAAACATAATCGGCAGATACTTTAGAGCCTCATTTTTAAACGCTTTGTGAAGGAGATTTCTTACCGACACCTCGCTTGCAGGATTCATAATGCCCATTAATATATTGCTACCGTTAAAGGTCACATATGGATTTCCGGATTCCTGTATATTGAGAGTCATTTTGTTGCCATGGAAAAGGTGTTCCGAACCATTCAGATATGACTTAACTGGTAGTTTTCCGTGATTATTACGAAAAAAATCCCTGTGTTTTATGATCCATCCTGATTTATCTTCCACAAGCTTCTTTATTGTCTTCCCGGATGTGCGGTAAGGTACCCTTACGACTACCGTTGCATCAGGAAGTACACTTATTCCAAGGGTTCTTCTCCGCGAGAAAATAACTTTATATTCGATACTATCGGCGAATAAATCTTCAGGTGCAGCTGTCATTCTGAAATCCCTAAATTAATTCTGAAAATGAATGAAAACTGTAACCTCTGTTCTCAAGATATGTCAATACAGCATCCAGCCTGTTATAGAATTTATCAGTTCTTTTCGGGTCGGTTCCCGGATGAATCAGAAGGATGTATCCGTTCATACCTTTCTTCTTTTCATAATTAAGAAGATCCTTCATCAGGAAATCGCTTGAATAATAAGTTTTTCCGTCCGGTATGGTCCAGTCCTGGCTCGTTATTGCACCTGATGACATATTTACCAGGGTCAAACCAGCTTCTCTGGTCCAGGCGGCAATTGAATCGTTATACCATTCATAGGGGGGTAGAAAGACAGGAGCCATTCTCTTCTCAATACCGTATTTCAAAAGTGCTTTGTAATTATTTTCAAGATCAGTCATAAACTCCTCTTTTGTAACCAGGAGGGAATCTCTTTTTGTCCAGTCGCAATATAGAAGATGTTTGTCGGAATGGGCACCGATATAGTGACCATCTTCTTTAAGCCTGGCTATAAGTTTGTCATAGCCTTCGAACCTTGTAAAATCGCCGGTAAGAAAAAACGATGCTTTTGCCTTATGATGCCCGAGGGTATTCAGCACCGTATCAAAGCCGTCGACAAACTCATGGGCGGTAAAAGTAAGCCAGACCTTCTTCTGGGTGGTATCCATTCTCACTATTGCTCCACGCGACATTTTCAGGAAAGGATTTCCGTGGATTTTTCCTGTTCCTGAAGACATTGATGAAAGATAATAGACAAGGCACGCAGTTCCGTCCATTGTGCACTCATTGGAGGTATAATCAGCTATTTCGTCATGATAAGCCGCCATTTTTGTCTGGAATTCCGCATACATATCAGGCTTGGTAAGTGTAATGTAGGCAGCATGATTCTTATATATTGAAGCATAGATTGGTCCGTCAACCAGACCTCCGGGAGTCTGGCCTCCCTTTAACACAAAAGCGGAATGAGTCTCCTGTGGATAGTCTCCATTTTCCGGAAGACCAACTATCATGCTCGTGCCCCAGGGATTGCATCCGAAAAGCCAGTCCCTGTGCGCTGCCTCGAGTTCCAGGTATGTATCATCACCGGTTATTTCATGATAGAGGTGAGCCTGGGTGATAAGGGCCGCTACGAGGTTATTTGAGCACCATATGAAAGGAACTCCAACCAGAAAAGGATTCTTCCTGCCTTTTTCAAGAGTCAGTTCAAGCCCCTGCTTCATATATCCTGCAAATTCAGCATCCCCATTCTTTACCTGGTTTTTTGCAATTCCCGGATGCCCCATGTTAATAAAAGGATACCACTGATAATGCCTGGCTGTATCAGCTCCCATCCATGGAGTCACCAGTTCCCTGCGACCGAATTCAACGGCATGCCTGAGATATTTTTCATCTCCTGTCTGATTATATAGTTCAACCGCAGCCAGTTCCATGTCGTCAACCCAGTTGTCCTCCTCGTAGAAATATGGAGCTTTGCATGGTGCTGTCTGGCATACTCCGGGATACTTCAGTCCATATTTAAATGCATCCTCAGCTTTTTTCAGAAGCTTTGCAGATAGTTGAGGATCTAAGGTTCTGTAAATTTCTGATGCTTTTGAAAAGGCTGAGGAAAATTTTCCTGCAGTTGAAGCAATACCGGTTGCCCGGTTTTTGTATTTACCTACCCCCTGTGGCTGACCGGTGCAGACATATACAGGCCTCTCTTTTCCTTTCCCGTAATATGCAGTATCCTTATTGGGAAACTTGAATCCGATATGGTCGCGATCATCAGCAAGCTGGTTATACATCAGTTCAGGCTCCGGATTCATCTTAAGCAGCCATTCAAGTCCCCACTTGCTTTCATTCAGCACATCGGGAATACCATCTGCTCCGGGATCACCGTTTGCAAGATAATTGTCGTTAAATGCCTGGGGATTTTCAGAATAGGCAAAAAGCATCTGGTAAACTGCATTTGCCGAGGTGGCAACATACTGAAGGTAATCAGCAGCGTCGTGCCATCCGCCAGTAACATCAATATGTGCAGAATCGCTGTTATCGTCATAGATCTCATAGCCATCATGAAGGTGACATGAATCTCTTAAGTATGGATTATAGCCGCATCGCTGCTGCCGCATATAGTTGAGCAGGAAGTCAGCAGTACCGTCATAAACATCTCCGGCTATCCTGAAGGGAGTGGATACTGCATCACCGGCTTCGATGCGGTAAGTTCCTTCATCATCGAGACCGGTGAAAGGGAGTCTGTAACAGCTTACGAAATGGTCGAGAGGTACTGTTGGATTGACCTGTTCGAATGTCATGACAACCTTGCCGGTTAGATCATCAATTATCCTGAATGATTCAAGAGTAACTGGCTTTTTACTTATGTATACTGCAACCTTAATATCCCCGGGACGGTATCCCAATTGGTTGATCCTTATCCAGTCGCTCTGTTCATGAGTGCACGATAAGAGGGAAATAATTACTGAAAGGCAAATTAGAAGAAGGTTGGTTTTCATCTTAATCAGGTTTATTAGATCGAGGCAATTTAATAAAAATAGATGAAAACTATTTACGGTATCATGTTACAGCTATTAAACGCCTTATCAATAATAATGGCTATTTTCGTGTGGAATATTCTCTTTAAATATCTGAAGATATGTATGGCTTAATGACCAGACGTTATTTTACTGTTTTTTGTATTTCATTAGTATTAACCTCATCTTTTGGATTCGTTAATAATGTTTTATGCCAGGAAGTACACCCTGACGCAAGATATAGCCAGGGTACTTTACTTAATAAGCCCCTTGACGGATTCAGTGGTATCTGGTATGCCAACCAGCAATCGGGTGATGAATATGTATATAAATACAGCGGGGGGCTTGCTACCTATACAGCGAATCATAATCCAGTCGCGATATATTCTCCGGAAGTTAACAGGACCTATTTCTGTTATGGTGCTGTTAGTGAAACAGGTTCGCTGATTCATGCTGTTTCATATTTTGATCATGCCGGAAAGGTGGTCGCACGTCCTGTCGGAGTCCTTGATAAAAATACCACTGATGCACACGACAATCCTGTAATCAGTATTGATGACAAGGGATATATCTGGCTGTTTTCCACTTCGCACGGGACTTCACGTCCTTCATATATCCACAGGAGCAACAAGCCTTATGATATAAGTTCTTTCGGGCCTGTATCACCATTTAAAATTGAAAACGGGAAGAAGGTACCGCTTGATAATTTTTCATATCTGCAGGTATATTTTCAAAAAGGAAAAGGATTTATCGGACTTTTTACTCATTATGTGGAAAGTGAACTGAAGTATGGAAGAAAATCAGTTCGCGTAATCTCATGGATGACAAGCCCTGATGGTATTTCCTGGTCAGAATGGAAGGATATAGCTCATATAGAGGAAGGACATTATCAGACCAGCTGTTTTCAAAACGGGACAGTGGGAACCTCATTCAATTATCATCCGAATCTTAAAGATGAACCCGGACTTAACTACAGGACTAACCTGTACTATCTTCAGAATGAGGGTTTTTCCGGAAATTGGCATACAGTTGATGGTAAAGAAGTTATCCTGCCACTTACTGAAAGAGATAATCCGGCACTTGTTGCAGAATATGCTTCAAGGGGTATGAATGTATATATCAACGACCTTGCTTTTGACGGAAATGGATATCCGGCTATTCTCTACATTACAAGCAAGGGATACCAGGCAGGTCCTGTCAGCGGACCACAAATCTGGAATATAGCTCACTGGAACGGAAAAAACTGGGATATTAATTTTGTGACTTCTTCTGATAATAACTATGATATGGGATCGCTGTATATCGAAGATGACGGAACATGGCGTATCATAGGTCCTACTGAACCTGGCCCTCATTTATATAATACAGGAGGGGAGATGGCGATGTGGGTAAGTTCCGACATGGGGAAGAGCTGGAAAATGATAATCAAGCTTACAGATAATAGTCAGTATAACCATTCCTATGCCAGGAGACCTCTTAATTGCAGGGAAGAGTTTTATGCATTATGGGCTGACGGGCACGGCAGAAAACCTTCCGGATCACATCTTTATTTTTCATCCAGGGAAGGAAAAGTATATTGTCTTCCGGAAAAAATGGAAGTTGATTTATTAGAGATCCAGCCATGCAAACTTAATCCCGCTTCAAGATGATGAGTGTTATTTCAGGCGGCATCCAGATACGGAATGGAATTGAAAGAACCCCAAGACCCCTGTTGACATAGTGATGCTGATCACCTCTGGAGTATAGTCCGCTCCAGTGAGGGTAGAAATATTTTGAAGGACTCCATTTTATTTTGTCGGAATAGATCCCCATCTGCATCCCGTGAGTATGCCCCGAAAGAGTGAGGTCAATATCGGTTTTTCCTTCAACAGCCAGTTGCCAGTGATTGGGATCATGTGAAAGCAGAATCTGCAGATCAACACTGTCAAGGTCCATTATTGCTTTGTCAAGGTCACCGTGAATTATATCAGGATGACGACCCTTCGTTGTTATTCCAATAAGCCCGATCCTGGCTTTTTTTACATCGATCACTCTGTGTTCATCATTCAGTACCTCGTACCCTGATGATTTTACCAGCTGATTGAGCCTGAGTATATTATTTGCCCTGTCGGCATCAGTGTAATAGGGATGATAGGTCCCAAAATCGTGATTCCCCATTACTGCATATGAGCCATACCTTCCTTTTGCTATCGACAAAATTGTATCGAAATCATTAAATTCACGCCAGCCAAAAGTCACAAAATCACCTGTATTCAGCAGCAGATCAGGCTCAAGACGGTTTACCACCTGCATTTGCTCTTTCAAAATATTCCTGTGATGGTGGAATCCTGCAAGATGCAGGTCAGATATCTGAACAATCCTAAGCCCCTCAAGATCAGGATTTAAATCCTTAATATTTATTTCGACCTCATCAATTCTGAAGTTGAAACGGCCTTTCAGGGTGCTGGCGGCAATAATCAGAAAAATTACCAGTGCAAATGCAAGTCCGGTATTCGTTAGCCAGTTGATATAACCTCCGGTCTTACGTCTGATGAATCTGCCGGAGAAATGGCAAATAATAAGGATAGTTCTTGGAAAGACCACACCGGCAATCATTCCGTATAGCTGCATCAGGCTCCATATATTCCGTGGAGAATCAAAGAAGCTCCTGTTACTCATTACCTCAATATATAGTATCCATAGCCAGAAGCTGAGCAGTAGATGGGCAATTAAAAGAATATAGTAGAGCGGTCTTGATTTCTGGTACAAATGCTGGCGTAATACTGCAGGAGTAAATAATTCCGTTGCTGCCAGGAAAAAGAGCAAAATCATATTGTCTGTTTAAGCATCAAAAATACTCAATAATTTATTATGATTAAATTTGCGCTTTTACGATAATGGTTTATTATGGCAGAGGTTGATTTTTTCAGTCCGGATTATGAACCGGGAGTGAAGCTTACATATTCGGTTATTTCAGCACGTTATATGGACAAGTGGATGTTTGTCAGGCATCATAAACGTACTACCTATGAGATCGCCGGCGGACATATTGAGGAGGGTGAAAGTTCTGATGAAGCTGCTTCGCGTGAACTGTCTGAAGAAACAGGGGCTTTGGAATTCAATATCAGCTGCATTGCTACCTATTCAGTCAGAAAAGATGGGGAGACAGGATGGGGTAGACTCTATTATGCTGATGTTCAGAAGAAAGGCCCAATACCAGATAGGTCGGAGATAGAGGAGGTTGTATTGCTTGACCGCATCCCTGAACACCCTACTCACCCGGATATTCAGCCTCATCTGTTCAGAAAAACACTCGAATATTTATCTGGTTCCTGATAGCTATGGCTTTGCATAATAGCCAGATCGAGGGGCTGCGCTGTCACATGTTGTATTATTTTTAACCACGGAGGCACGGAGAGCACGGAGATCCACGGAGTATTTAGATTTAGCAACCTTCTGTGGCCCTCTGTGGGACTCCTGATTTCCTCTGTGTAAGTTCTTGATTGCCTGGCCCTGCGCCCTCCGCCCTGCGCCTTACGCCCTCAGCCCTCTATATATACTCAAAACTTACCTTCTTCAGCCATTTCTCTTCCAGCAGCCTGGCTATCCTTTTTACCACTGTTCTCCTGATTTCCAGTTCAACAGGCAGGGTAGGATCCTGGTGTGCTATATTTATCCTTGTGCCAATAATGAACTGGATCTCATCACTCTCCATCAACATCCTGACAATTTTGTCGGCTGGTCCTTTCCCCAGCCGGACACTGTTATTAAAGGTTTTCAGCAATTCATTTACCTTCTGAAGTGTGAGTATTCCTTCTGTAACAAGATCGATACCCTCCAGAAAGCTTTCAGGAGGCAGCTCGGGATCTTCAAAAACAAGTTCATCAACAATCTTTCTTCCAAGTTCTCTGGCCACAATATCAGCAGTTGTTCCACCGCAAAGAATAACCTTTCCTTTATAGTCTTTCACCCTGGCAGCCAGCTCTTTGTCTTTCTCCCTTTCGAAAGGAGGTCCGGTACACAGCAGTAATTTACGCGGATCACGAAAATATATTGTTGCACAACTTATGTCGTCACGGGCTTTGTAATTATCATTTTTATGAGCCATGGTGACTATTTTGCCCGATAGCATGTGTGCTGAAATTGAAGCTTCACTTGAGACAAGTTTTGCTGCATATGCTTCTATATTTTCTCTTTCCCAGCCAAAAGGATAATCTTCACTTCCCATTCCGCTTTGAGATACACCATCGGAACAAAAGATTATCCTGTCCTCTTTTTCAGGTAATAATGTACAGGTTTTAAGTACTTTACCTGCATGTTTTCCCTTTTCAAGTGTTACCTTTTCCCAGACCGGTTCAAATACCTTTTTTCCCCTGAGTACAATTGTTGAAGGATTATCATATTCCAGGATTGTTGCTTTGCCGCTGCTCTCAATGTCAATTATTGTAAAGGTAGAGTAACTGATTTTTCTTTCACTGCATACCGGAAGTGTATTCATTATGATTTCTGCGATCCTGTCAACCTGTTTGTGTTCACGTGTAAAATTCAGTGCCATAGTGGAGGTAAGGGTGGCAAGAATATTGGCTTTCACACCGTGTCCCATTCCGTCAGACAGTACAGCAATTACCCTGTCTTCCTCTTTTATATACCTGTATAGAAACACGTCACCGCAGATTCTTTCTCCGTCGTAGTTTCTCTGCTGGCTGTTAATCTCTATGAAGAAGTCTCTTTTCACGCCTGGTAATCAGCTGTTATTTGTTCCCGCTTTTCTGGTCCTGTAAGATTCAATAATGGAATTCAGCATTTGCTCGGTTTCAGATGCCCCTTCTCCAAGCAGGAATCCTATCTTCTGAACCATCTCCAGATTTTTCTCAATTACCTCACTTACCCTGTTAGTGACCTCTTCTCCCTGAACTTCAGAAGAGAAGATATCTCTTATAATTGCTCCGCACATTTTGTTCTTCTTAATGGGAAAGATCGAGATATTGAGCATTCTATCCCCGAAATGAACATCTTTGCTTACTACCGGCTCATTTTCCTTTATTACAAAAGTGAACATATTGTATATATTGAAAGGGATCAGAGTTTTGATATCAGCTCCGGCCAGGCCTGGAATAATATCAGCGATGGCCTTTGCATCCTCTCCGATTGTATTGATGAAGCTGATATTCGAGTGAAGTATTTTCAGGTTATTGTCAACAATAACTACTCCTGTTGGAAGTTTTTCCAGCATATTATTCATCATATCGGATGTGCTCTGAGCTATCTCCTTTTCTTTTCTTGCAAGCTCCTCCGATTCCTTCAGTGCTTTTTTTGTCTCCGCCAGTTTTTTATTGGTCTGTCTCAGTGTTTCTATATACTCCTGTTTGTTGCGGAGATTAAATGTGTGGCACATTTCAGGTATCGCCAGTCCTTTCGCAACAGTTACTGCAAACTCCCGGCAGGTCAGATAGCCACAGGCACCGCAGTTAACTTCATCTTCCGGATCATCTTTTCCGATAATTTTGAGTACTTCCTTTATTGCATCCTCAGCGGGCTCAGGTATGCGGTGATCATCAGCCTTAAAACTCCTGCTGAAGTCAAGCTTCGACCATTTCTCAAGATCCTTTTCCCACTTCTTAATATCGATTGCTGCCGATCTTTTTTCCGCATATTTCCTTACAAGGGCCCTGCTTTTAAATCTTTCATTATGATGCTGCATTGCAGGACCAAGCAGGCATCCGTGACAAAAGAACAGATTAAAGTGGTGTTTGATTGTATCGATGTATTTGTCAAAATCATTTACCGCTTCAAGTACATCTTCCTTGCCTGCGGCCGTGATGACCCTGCTTGAAACCATATCTCTCTTAATGCCGCCAGCCTGTATTATTCCAGGCGGGAGAGGATATAAGGCACCCCAGTTACCATACGGAGGATCAAAATCAGATAATTTTACCAGCCTTTCCTGAATTTTATACTCATCAAACAGTTGTCTCAGTTCAATAAATGTAAGGACACCTTCAACCAGTTTCCTGTCCTTGAACTGAAGCACCTCGTCTTTGGCATCTATGCATGGTCCTATCTGAACAGTGGCAACATCAGGCCCATATAACTCTTTGACAACCATTGCTGTGGCGATCATGGGAGATACCAGAGGGGCCAGGTTTGGGATCATTTCGGGATGGAATTTTTCAATTAGCTTGACAATTGCAGGGCAGTTTGCTGTGATCATATACTTACCTTCTGCCTCAGAGAATAGTCTTGCATATTCGTGTGCAATAAGATCTACTCCAAATGATATCTCATGAACATATGTGAAGCCCAGCGACCTGATCATTGCCACAAACTTCCTGTAATCAGTAATATCTTCAAACTCCGAGGCAATGCTTGGCTCAATCAGAGCTGCTGTTTTTCTTCCTGATGATAAAAGTTCCTTGACCTCTGCTTTTGAATCGCGGAATTCGATGGCACGTGGTGAGCAGGAGACATAGCATAGTCCACAGCCTATACATCTTCCCGGGATGATGCAGGGATGCTCTCTCTCCGGTTTCACTTCAATGGCATTAACCGGGCAAACACGTACGCATGAATATGAGTTTCTGCACTTTGCATCGTTAATGTAGAGAACAGGCTTACTTTCTGTCATAAATTTCTTTTTTATAGTAACCTGGAAAGTTCTTTTTCAAGAATACCCTCTATCTGAGAAATTGATAATCCCTCAATTGTCACTCCGTTTATGGTGAGATTGGGTCCGCTGCTGCACAATCCCATGCATCTTGCCCCTTTAAATATTACCCTGTCATCGAGATGGTTCTTTTT
>CAYLYN010000135.1:0-12341 GCA_964387565.1 uncultured Rikenellaceae bacterium
GGCTTTTAAGCGGATTAAATCCTGGACAGGTTTGGGAATATTTTGAGCAGATATGCAACATTCCACGGACTTCCAGGAATGAAGGGAAGATAAGAAAATTCCTGCTGGATTTTGCAGCTGAAAATAATCTTGAATCGAAGGAAGATGCAGTTGGAAACATACTAATTACCCGGCAACCTTTTCCGGGTATGGAAAAGATAAAAACAGTCGTACTGCAGAGTCATATGGATATGGTAGGTGAAAAAAATGCCGACCATCCTCATAACTGGAAAACAGATCCAATAATACCTGTGGTAAACGGTGAATGGGTAACTTCATCAGGTACAACACTCGGTGCTGATGATGGCATAGGTATTGCTGCACAGATGGCCATTCTTGCTGATAAAGATCTTAAATGCGGGAAAATTGAATGCCTGTTCACTGTCGATGAAGAATCTGGAATGACTGGTGCTATCAATCTGAAAAAAGATTTCTTCACCGGAAGAACTCTTTTAAACCTTGACTCAGAGGATGAGGGTATTCTATACATTGGCTGTGCCGGAGGAATTGACACAACAGGAATTTTACATTATGAACCGGTCCCTCTGCAAACCAACAGCTGTGCATTTGAGATTTCGGTAACAGGTCTTCGTGGTGGTCATTCAGGAGATGAAATTCATAAGGGTCTCGGCAATTCTGTAAAAATTATTAATGAGCTTCTATCACTTCTTGATAAAGAGCATGGAGTAAAGCTTGCCTATCTTGATGCAGGGAATCTTAGAAATGCGATACCTCGTGAAGCATTTGCGACAATTGTTTCAGACATTTCTAAAAAGGAAGGTATCGAAAGAACAGTCACAGATTTTCATAAAAGTAAGTCACTATCTTTTGAGGAGACAGAAAAGAATATTAATATATCAATTAAAAGCTCCGAACTGCCTGGATTCACCATTGACAGGGATAGCCAGTTAAGGCTCATTACTGCACTGGAATGTTGTCCACATGGAGTTATTGCCTGGTCAAAAGAAATGGAAGATCTGGTAGAGACATCCACAAATCTTGCATCTGCAAAATTCACTGAAAACAATAGTATAACAATTGTAACAACTCACAGGAGCTCAGTTGAATCGGCAAAACACGAAATTGCTGCAAAAGTAGTAAGATGCTTTATTAAATCTGGTGCAGAAATCAAGCACTCAGATGGTTACCCGGGATGGGAACCAGATATGAATTCTGAAATACTTACAATTACAAGGAATGCATATATAAATCTCTTTGGTAAAGATCCTCAGGTTAAAGCAATTCATGCAGGGTTAGAATGTGGACTTATTTATGAAACCTTCAAAGGGATCGACATGATCTCATTCGGACCTACAATCAGAGGTGCTCA
The DNA here is from genome assembly GCA_964387565.1 of uncultured Rikenellaceae bacterium. GTDB lineage: Bacteria > Bacteroidota > Bacteroidia > Bacteroidales > VadinHA17 > LD21. The sequence continues at coordinate 1,370 of CAYLYN010000135.1, forward strand.
TACACCGGAAGAAAAAATTGAAATAGCATCTACCCGGATGTTCTGGATGCTCCTCAAAGAGGTGATTTGCAGTATGCCTGAAGGTTCATGATTTAGCTCTTCAGAAGATCAGTTGCAGTCTAGTTATAATTCAGAAACTCGTCTTTTGTAGCACCGCAAATCGGGCAGAGATAATCATCCGGCAAATCGCTGAATTTTGTTCCCGGTTCAATTCCACCCGCAGGATCACCCTGCTCAGGATCATATATATAACCACATACAATACATTTAAACATATCTATAATATTTTTAAGTTTTTATTTTTCGTACAACATCAATAACTGTTCCATCAACCCACTTTATTACAGCTACAATTCTGTCATCAAATTCAGGTTTTTGAGGCTTTCCGCATATCTTTTCAGCTTCATCTCTGAGTTCCTCAATTGAAACAATATTCAGTCCGCTTCCTTTAACTCTTTCAATAAGATCCTGTCTTAATGGATTTATCGCAATACCTCTTTCGGTAATTATTACATCAATCAACTCACCGGGTCCGCATAAAGTAGTAACCTTATCCACGATTACAGGTATACGGTCGCGGAACAAGGGCAAAGGTAAAATCACATTTTTTGCATGCAGACAATTTTGCCATCCTCCTATACCATGAAGTAAATAACCATCCGAGTGTGTAACTACATTCCCGTTGAAGTTAAGATCAACCTCTGTAGCTCCAAGTATCATGATATCCATCATACTTGTCAGATTTCCTTTAGAATGAAAGTTATAGGCATTAAAAACCGGATAAGGTATATGATTTGTATTTTCTTCAACTGACCTAACTGCATCAAGATCAAATGCCTGAGCATCAAGTATGTAACCCATTTGCCCCTCTTCCAGCATATTTACCATATACCTGGTGCTGCCTCCGAAACCGAACCTGGATTTCCATCCTTTCTTCTTCAGTATTTCATTTACAAATACCGCTATAGCAAGTGAAGTACCTCCGGCACCAGCCTGCATTGTCACACCATCTTTAAGAATTCCTGACCTGTCAAGAAATTTTGCTGTCAGCTCAGCAATAAGCAGCCTGTCAGGGCTTTTTGTAATTTGAGTTGTTCCTGATACTATTTTTTCAGGAATTCCAATTTTATCAACTACAACTACATAATCAACATAGTTTCCTTCAATCTCGAAAGGGAAACAAGGAAAATCCACCAGATTATCTGTTACCACAATAACTTTTGAAGCAAACATATAATCGGCTTTAGCATAACCTATAACGCCACAAGCCGATGATCCGCCGGTTCCCTTTGCATTGCCGAAAGAATCAGCACTGGGTGCCACAAGTACCGCTATATCTATCTTAACCTCCCCATCCTGTATAGCCTGAACTCTTCCGCCATGCGACCGGAGTACCGCTGTTCCTTTCATTTTTCCCTCAGATACAAACCTGCCAAGAGGTCCGTTCATACTCCCTTCTATCCTGTTAATAGTACCATCTTCAAGATATCTTATTAAAGGTTCATTACAGGGAAAGGAGGCAGATGGAAACCACACAAGATCCTTTACTCCCATTTTTGAAGCTATTTCGAAAATGGTATTACTGACAAGATCACCGTCTCTCAAGTGATGATGAGTTGAAATAGTCATGCCATCAGCAAGTCCACACTTGAATAAAGCTTCCTCCAGTGAACCTGCGAGCTTGATTCCATCCTGAGGAAAATCAATACAGGAAGGAATAAGGGGCGCATATTTCCTTCCATCAGGCTTGTATTGGCCAACACCTTTAAAAGGAATAGCCGGACTTCCATTTACCTCAAGGGGTATTTCCCTGCCAGCCGCATTGATAATAGTCTTAGCTCCCATATATTATCTACCTGGTCCTTAATTAATTCAGTTTGTCGATATCCTCCACATCATCTTTTAATAAGCCAAGCTTCCTTGCAAGGTTCAGTGTCTTCAGTGCCCGGTTCACAACAGGAGCATCAATCATTTTCGAACCCAGAGCTACCACGCCCAGACCCGATGCCCTGGCCTCCTTAAAAGCTCTGACTATATCTCCCGATCTCTTTATCTCATCTGCATCAGGGGCAAATCCCTCCCTGATAACTGCTATCTGCCTGGGATGTATACAACCCATTCCTTCAAAACCAAGGGCTTTTGATGAAAGGACTGTCTTCCTCAGACCTTCAAGGTCATCCACATCAGAGAATACTGAGTCGATAGGCTGAATTCCAGCAGCCTTGGAAGCAACAACCAGTCTTGACCTCGCGTAGAACGATTCAAAACCTTCAGATGTCCTTTGAACACCCAGGTCGGATGTGTAATCCTCAAGACCAATAGCCATTGCTGCAACTGACCCTGAACTGGCAATTTCAGTAATATTTTCAATGCCCCGAGCACTCTCAATAACAGGCATCAGAAATACCTCATTACTTATTTTGTATCTTTCCTGAATGTCCCTAATCACTCTTTCAACATTTAATACATCGTTAGAATCCTCGCACTTGGGTATAAGAATCATATTTACATTATGGGGAATCACATATTCCAGATCACCCAAACCACGTTCTCCCTGGTTGATTCTGACCATTCTCTCCGCTCCGTAAAAGTTTATTTGCCGCAGAGCATTTCTTACAAGATACCTCGACTCATCCTTTTTCTCAGGAGCAACAGAATCCTCTAAATCCAATATTATCCCGTCAGCTGAATGAAGCCCGGAATTAATCATAAGGCCGGGAGTATTACCCGGGAGATAAAGTCTTGAATATCTGAACCTTTCACGAGTTGTAGAAACCGTATTCTCCCTGATCATCTCAGGAAGATACTCTCCTGGCACATCTGTTATTTTCTTAACAGCAGCTTCAAGCCTGGCAGAAATTACAAAGGGAAGTGCTCCGGAATCATTAATGATCAGATCTGCATTAGTAATACCGAAATATTTAAGGATCTCAAGACACTGGGCTTTTATTGAATTTCCATAGAGAGCTTTCACTTTCGAATTAAGTTCAATACTAATACCTCCCTTATGTTTTATCTCCAGAGTGATTTCACAGTCTGAACGCACTTTGGGGCCAGAATTACCTGTTACTGCAACAGATTTTTTCATATCTGTACCGGCTGTTTATTATTATAAAAATAAGAAATAAACAAGAAACCCTAATATTAACTGATATATTATGAACACCATGGTACATTATCGATTCTGCTTATCCCTTATGTTCACATATTTCAATAAGTACTCCGGAAGTAGATTTTGGATGCAGAAATGCAATGTCAAGTCCATCAGCTCCTTTTCTTGAAGTACTGTCGATCAGGCTGATACCTGATTTACTCGCTTCAGATAGTTTTTCCTCAATATTTTTGACAGCAAAGGCTATATGATGTATTCCCTCGCCCTTCTTCTGGATAAATCTCCCTACTGGTCCCTCAGGATCTGTAGTCTCAAGAAGCTCAATTTTGGTCTGACCTACCATGAAGAACGCTGTTCGTACCTTCTGATCAGGAACCTCTTCTATTTTATAGCATTCAAGGCCAAAGGTACTTTCGTAAAAGCTGATTGCTTTCTCAAGATTCATTACTGCGATCCCTATATGTTCTATATGAGTTGGTTTCATGATATTAGTTTGTAATTAATAACAAAGTTAGTAAGGCAGAAATTAACTAATAGAGATAAAAATCATATTAGATATTATATTTTAATGCCTTAAGAATACTTAATAGTATATTTGCAGCCGGAATCCGCAACTTCAATAATTGTTAAGGATACCCTGAACCATAAAAGAAATGAATTGTTAAATTATTACTTCATCTTATCATATTTCAAGTATGAAAATTTTAAGTTATGAATGCTTCTCAGGTATAAGCGGAGACATGAATCTTGGAGCCATGATAGATCTGGGAATTGATAAAGATTTCCTGGTCGGAGAATTAAACAAACTGAATCTTAAAGGCTGGGAACTGGATGTACGGAAGGATCAGCGGCATGGCATACATGGTACAAAAGTTACTGTGAAACAGACCAGACATGAACATGTACACAGGCATCTTTCGGATATTGAAAAAATCGTGAATGATTCAACACTTGATAAAAAGGTAAAAGATCTCAGTTTAAAGATCTTCATGAAAATTGCCGAAGCTGAAGCTCACGTTCATGGAATTTCTATTGAAAGAGTACATTTTCATGAGGTCGGTGCTATAGACTCAATAATTGATATAGTGGGAGCTGCAATATGCTATAATGCCATCAACCCTGATGCTGTTTATGTATCACCAGTTGAGCTTGGCGGTGGATTTGTAAAATGTGACCATGGAAAATTACCGGTACCTGCACCTGCCACCGCAGAAATAATAAAGGGAATCCAGGTAAAAAAGGGAGGTGTTGACTTTGAGGCCACAACACCAACCGGAGCTGCAATAATAGCAGCATTGGGTACTCATTTTGGAACAGGTACAGTTATCAGGATTGAGAAAACAGGATATGGTGTGGGACATAAAGAAAATTCAGATGTACCAAATCTTCTCAGAGTATCGCTTGGGGAAAATGTTACCGGAACTGAAACTGGTCATGATGCTCTTCAGATTGAATGCAATATAGATGATATGAATCCTGAGTTTTTTGATCATATCTCAGAAAAACTGTTTCTAGCCGGAGCAGCGGATGTATTTCTGTCAAATATAATCATGAAGAAAGGAAGGCCGGGAATAGTTCTGCATGTTATCTGTGAAAATGAAGTTGCGGGCCAGATTAAGAAAATCATTTTCAGTGAATCCACTACTTTGGGCATCAGAACATTCCCTTTCAGAAAGGATACCCTTACAAGAAAATTGGAGACGATAAATACACAATTCGGCGAAGTAAGGATCAAACGTTCGTTCTATAACGGTATGGAGGTTTCTGCAAAGCCTGAATATGATGATTGTAAAAGGTTAGCATCAGAAAATGAGATGCCTGTGAAGGAGGTTTATAACAGAATTATGGCTGTGTTAAGTAATAATAAAGCTTAGAGCGTTGAGCGTAGAGCATAAAGCGTAGAGTATTGAGAATGGGGCTTTGAAGTAATAGTGTAAGAACAAAATTCATTACAGGATACAAGTATGACTGACAGTAAATTACAGAGTCTAAACAATCTTTTAAAAGAAATTGATACAGCGGTAGTTGCATTTTCAGGAGGGGTAGACAGCTCATTTCTTCTTTATATGGCCCATAAAGTGAATAAAAGAGGAATTGCAGGTGTTACTATTAAAACTCCATATATTCCTTCCCGTGAAATAGAGGAAGCAACAGAATTCGCTAAAAAACATGGGATCAAACATCACATTCTTGATTTGTCTTTCCCTGAAATAATAAGACACAATCCGGTGGAAAGATGTTATCTGTGTAAAAAGACACTGTTTGCACAAATAATCGATTATGCCCGGACAAATAAATATAAGACAATACTTGATGGATCAAATTCAGATGACAAAGGAGAATTCAGGCCAGGCATGAAGGCTCTTAAAGAGATGGGGATCATAAGCCCGCTGTTAGAATCGGGTATTACAAAAAGTGATATAAGGGAACAATTGCGAAAAGAAGGTCTTCATATCTGGGATAAACCTGCTATGGCATGTCTGCTTACAAGAATACCTTACAATACAGAAATAAAACCTGAAATTCTTAAAATGATTGAGGAGGCAGAAAATATTCTTTTCGAAATCGGATATCCCGGGACCAGAGTAAGAGTACACGAGGATATAGCCAGAATTGAATGCCTTCCTGGCTATCTTGAGAAAATAATCCATAATCCTGAAAGAGAACAAATTGTTTCAAAACTAAAGAAAATAGGCTTCAGATATATATCTTTGGACCTTGAAGGATATAGAACAGGAAGTCTGAACCCGGAAAACTAACTATCATGAATATCAAGGAGGTAGAGAAACTGTTAAATGATGTCAGGGAGGGGAATCTCTCTATTGATAATGCACTTGAAGTATTGAAGAATTTTCCATACACTGATCTTGGTTTCGCGAGGATAGATCATCATCGTGAAATAAGAACGGGATATCCTGAAATTGTCTATTGTGCCGGAAAAACAGTAGAACAGGTTAAGGAGATTTTCAGGGTAATGGCTGAAAAGGAGAATAATGTGGTTGGAACCAGAGCAAGCCAGGAAATGTATGATGAAGTAAAATCCATTATACCAGAAGCAATTTATTATAAAATGGCCAGAATAATCTCGGTACGGAAGAATAAGACCATTCCTCCGGAGAGCAAGATTGCAGTTATTACAGCAGGAACATCAGATATGCCTGTTGCTGAAGAAGCTGCTGTTACTGCTGAACTTCTTGGCAACGATGTAATCAGAATTTATGATGCCGGAGTTGCAGGTATTCACAGGCTGGTTGATAAGCTGCCTGAAATTAGAAAGTGTAAGGTTGTTATTGTAATAGCAGGAATGGAAGGTGCTCTCGCAAGTGTTGTTGGAGGTCTTGTTGATAAACCTGTTATTGCAGTGCCTACCAGCGTCGGTTATGGAGCCAATTTTGGAGGAATTTCAGCGCTTCTGGCAATGCTCACTAGCTGCTCTACCGGGGTTACTGTGGTAAATATTGATAACGGATTTGGTGCGGGCTTCTCAGCCAGTATGATAAATAAAATTGATTGAAACTCTGCGATGGCAGTAAAGATAATTCTTTCCACAGCATACCTGCCCCCTGTTGCATACTTCTCAATAATATCTGATGCTGAAGAGATCTTAATTGAAAGAGAAGAGAATTATCTCAAACAGACTTACAGAAACAGGTGTTATATTCTCTCCGCAAACGGAATTCAGTCTTTGACCGTACCGGTCCTTCTGGGAAGTTTTCATAAGACATGCATAAAAAATATCCGGATCGACTATTCCAAAAGATGGCAGCAGGTTCATCTGGGAGCTTTGAGTGCCGCCTACAGGGCATCGCCATATTATGAATATTATTTCGATGCCATTGAAAGAATAATCTCTGCAAAACATGAGTATCTGATTGATCTGAATACGGAACTGACAACTTTTTTTCTTGAATCAGTCAAAATGAAACCCAGGATATCGTTTACTTCCCATTTTGCACCTTTAAATAATTATGAGGGAGATTTCAGATACTTCTTCACTCCCAAAAAAGAATTAAGGAGAGACTATAAAGAATATTTGCAGGTCTTTTCAGAACGTCACGGCTTTGTCCCGGGACTAAGCATAACTGACCTGCTTTTTAATACTGGTCCGGATGCCTCAGAATTCCTTTAAAAAATTAAGGCTGCCCGTTCATGGCAGCCTTAAAAAAAAGGAAGTCATCAAAGAATTATAAACCAAATTTTAATCCCATCGTAAGAGAGAACAAATTCTTATTTGTTTCCAGTATATAATTAGCAGGGGAATACCATGAATCAAGCTGATAAAGATAATTCAACTGTGAGGATCTGTAATTCACATATCCAAAATCAATCGACAGGTTTCTTTCGCGGAAACCTAAACCACATGAAATGGTTCTGTAATCAAGATTTGAATTCTCTTCGATTGATTTAAACGGTTTTCCATAGTATCCATAACCGGATCTGAAATATAGTTTATTAAGTCTGAATTCACCTCCAATACGAAAGTTACTTACAGACTTAAGTGATCCCCTGATATTATTATTTTTTTCACTGTAATTATATCCATCACCTGTTTGAAAAAAGTAAGCAGAACTATAATCAACGTATTCATAATCAGCACTTAAAAGAGCATACTTCTGAACCTGAACTCCAACTCCTGCAAGAAATCTGAAAGGAGTATTAAGAGCATAGTTGAATCTTAACGGCTCATTGCGTGCCTGATAATTGCTTCCGTCAGTAAATTTTGAGGAAATATCCTCATAAAAATATTCGTCAATTTTGTAATAGGTTGGTGTATGAAATGCCACACCAATCCGGACCATTTCAACCGGTTTGGCAATAAGTCCGAATTTAAAAGTAAAACCTGTGCCCCTGTCTTCAAAATAATCGATATAATTAAAACTCTTAAATTGAGATGGCAGGCTGACATCAGTTGATTCAATATGTTCAAAATAACTGTTATAACGAAGAGTATTTATGCCAATCGTAGCACCAAAGAATATCTTATTTGAATAATTACCTCCAAATGAGATTGCATGTTCTCCAAGGTATCCTTCATTAGTGACTGAGCGTTTAACTTTTTGTCCATAAACTGAAGGTGGATTATCCCCATAGTTTGAAAAAACTGTTTCATATGAATTACCACCTGAACCTGTTATGGTATCTATTATCCAGGTATCATACGCTATACCCTCCGCCCCTCCAAGATCAGTAAAGTGAGTCCCCTCACTGTATGCTGCCCATGAATCAGCCATGGAGCTGGAATTGTTTATACCAGAAACCATATTATTCTGATTCAGATTATTAGTCATATTGAAAGAATAACCAATATTGAATGAAATGATACCACTTGTTCCCTCATTCTTCAGCATATTTCTGACAAAACCACCCTGGTTCAGATTGAAGTTATAAAGATAATCAGATGTTGAACCGTCAAAATTTGTATTAGAACGAATATAGTTCAACTGGGGAGTGATACTAAATTCAGAAGATCGGTATACTCCTATCCCGGCAGGATTCTGACTTAGTGATGAAAGATCAGCGCCAAGCGCTGTAAAAGCTCCACCCATTGAATTAAACCTGGCTGTTCCTGAATAGAAGACCTGTGAATATCTTAAAGCATCATCTAAATTCTGTGCTCTGATCATCCCGTTAAACAATACCACTGATAATGCTATGAAAGCTGCCTTTTTCATATAAAATATTTCTTTTGTAAAAATAAACCTACATAACTGAGCTGGAAAGAACTTATTATGAGGCACTTAATTTAAACGAGGTCTATCTCCTTCCAGATGAAGAACCGGATGAACTGCGTGAAGATGATCCTGATGAATATGAGGAAGAACCAGACGAATAGGAGGAAGAACCTGAAGAATATGAGGAGCCTCCTGAATAGGAGCTTCTGGATCCGGATCTGGAAGCGCCTGAATACCCGGATGAAGATGACCTGTTATAGGAACCGGATGAAATGCTTCCACCACTTTCTGCACTCCTTCTTGTAGGAACAGAATATTGTACACTATTACTGCTCCGTGATATAGTACTTCTCTGACTGCCATTGTATGATGGATTATTTCTGGAATTACTTCCACTGTTCTGGTAAGAATTTCCGCCTGGAGTCCTGCTGTTATTATAAGATGGTCGGGTACTCATTCTCGGATTATTATAGCTTGGAAGATAGGTCCTGTTGGTATTCTTATATTCCGGACGTGAGCTTACCGATTCAGAGCCTGCGGAAGCTGCTGACCTGGAAGTTCCTCCTTTTGAATCCTGCGCACCACTTCTTACCGATGATGCAGTCTTTGACACACCAGAAACAGCAGACGGATCTGTTCTTCTGACAGAAGAAGAAACAGATTCATTCCCTGCATAACTCCTTGCCCTGCCTTCAGAGGTTGAGGTTCTTGAACTCAGTGCAGAAGGATCCCTCCTTGAGTATGCACTCGCACCACCGCCGCCTGAGATGGAACCAGCTCTGGATGACAATGTGCTTGGCCTTTCCCTTCTTCCATAACTAACATAAGAACCCTCATTTGCATAGCCATAGCCGTAATGATAAGGATAATATCCTCCCCAGTAATAGTGCGAATGAAAAGGTGAATAATAGTAAGGATAGTAAGGATACCCCCACCCCCAGTTAAATCCAAAACCGAAATACGGATATCCAAATCCAAATCCAAAACTCGAATAAGGATAGCCATAATAATAACTGAAATAATAAGGATCACGCCAGTAAGGATCAAAATAGTTACCATAAAACATGTTCAGCCTGCCGGCATAGGAATCATAATAGTTATACCCATTCCCACTGCTATAGTTGTTAATTATAACCTGATCACTGTTTTGCAATGCTTCATTAAACTGTCCGGAAACAAGAGTATCAACTGCATATTTATTATCATAGTAATCATCTGCATTCAGATTTTGCTCGGTTATCACTTCCCTTGTGATATTCTGCCTCCCAACCGGAGGATTGTCTGAAGATGAATAATAAAGATCATCGTATTCACCTCCGGCATATTGAGTTGCTGAACAGGATCCAAGAAGAAAAAGGAAACCGACCGATATATACGCTAATGCTCTCATTATAGAATTGCATTTAAGTTATAAATAATATAACACAAATATTATACCAAAAGAAGCAAATTCAAAATCAAATTCATACTGTCATCACACTTAATTTATAACCTCTATTAATATTCTGAATCTGAATTTCGACTATTTTTCACAGCACAACTACCTTCTCCGGGAAGAGGATGTCTTTGAAGATGATGATCCTGAGGATTTTGAATCACTTTTGGAGGATGAGTTTGTTCTGGCCTGGCTATTTCCGGATGATCTGCTTCTTGAACTGCTATTCACTGAACCTTTTGAAACGGAACCCGAAGATGAACCACTCCGTCCGGAGGAGTAATTCCCGCTGGATTGTCTGTTTGAGGGAGAAGTAGCCCTGGATTCAGATCCTGAACCAGATATTGTACGCCCGTTTGAATTGTTTCTGTATCCGCTCTCATACTGACTTCTGCTTCGTGTTGAGGCATTTGAATTATTGTTTCCAGAGGGTGAACCAGGTCTGTTACTGTTTTCTATTGTCCTGGTTGAAGATCCGGATCCGGAACTGTTGATTCCGGAACCTTTTCCGCTATTCCCAGCTTTGTCTCCATTACTATTATTACCTGAATTTCGATTATTGTTGCTGCTGTTGTTATTATTGCCATTATTGGAGTTATTACTCCTGTTTCCATTATCCACGCTGTTATTGTTATTCCCGTTGTTACTATTATTACTTCTGTTCCCGTCATCAACACTGTTATTATTATTGCCGTTATTAGTGTTATTGCTTCTGTTCCCGTCATCAACACTGTTATTATTATTGCCGTTATT